>DATJIA010000169.1:0-3979 GCA_035493675.1 Kofleriaceae bacterium
CTTCGCGACCGCCGCGCGATGCGCCGCCAGGACCGACGGCGCGCGCTCCTTCCACCATCGCTCCGCTTCTGCTTGCGTCCACGGCGCGATCGCGAGCGCGGCGATCTCGTCGAGCAGCGCCTGCGCCGACGCGATCCGCAAGCGCGGGTCGGGGTTCATGCAGCGCAAGACCAACGAGCCGAGCCCCGCCGGCAGATCGGTTCGCAGCCGCTCGATCGGCACCGGCCGCGCCTTCATCTGCGCGTGCACCGTCGCCGCCGCGTTCTCCGCCAGGAACGGAGGCCGTCCCGTCAACAGCGCGTACCAGACCGCGCCGAGCGCGTACAGATCCGCGCGCTGATCGACCTCGAAGCCGCGCAGGCCTTCGGGCGCGACGTAGCCCGGCGTCCCCGTCACGACGCCGACCTCGGTGCGCGGCCCGCTGAAGCCCGGCGCGACGATCTCCATCGAGTCACCGGCGTCGAGCAGCGCGTCGACGCCGATGCGCTTGACCAAGCCGAAGTCGAGCACCTTCACGAAGTCCGCGATGCCGCCGCGCCGCGTGATCATCACGTTGCCCGGCTTGAGATCGCGGTGCACCAGCCCGGCGGCGTGCGCTTCGCGGAGCGCGCCCGCGGCCTGCGCGATGATGTGGATCGTGCGCGCGATCGGCTGCTCGCCGTCGTGATCGATCACCTCCTGCAGCGTGACGCCGTCGAGGTACTCCATCGCGTAATAGAAGAGGCCGTCGGGCGTGCGCCCGTAGTCGAAGACCTGGATCGTGTTCGGGTGGGTGAGCTTCGCGGTCAGCTGGACCTCGCGCTCGAAGCGCGCCATCGCGTCCTCGTCGCCCGCCGGCGCCGCGAGGAGCTTGAGCGCGGTGTCGCGCCGCAGCATCACGTGGCGCGCACGGAACACGACCCCCATGCCGCCGCGTCCGATCTCCTGCTCGATCTGGTACTGGCCGAGCCGCAGCGCCTGCGCGAGCCGTTGGCGCAACCGCCACCACGCGACCCCGCCGCCGACCAGCGCCGACGCGAGCAGCGACGCGCCGGCGCCGAGCAACAGCAACCAGATCGCCGTCGGCGCGTTGCCGCGCGGCGCGACGTCGACCTCCCACGTGCGATCGAGGAACTGCACGCGCTGCCGCGCGACCAGATCGCCGGTCGCGCGCGACGCCGCGCCCGCCGCGCTCTCGCCCATCACCGTGCCGTTGCCCGCGAGCTCCTCGGCGCTCATGTCGCGCACGCTCAGCTCGAGCTCGCCGAGATCGATGTGGCGCATCACGTCCTTGAAGATCGGATCGATGCGCAGGATCAAGACGACGTAGCCCAGGAGCGATCGACATCGCTCCGCCGGATCGCTCGGCGCCACGCCGCGCGGCCACACGCCCTCGATCGCGTACACCGAGTACGAGCCCGGTTGATCCTCGACGAGCTGATAGCGCTGCGACGCCGCGGCGGCGCCGGTCGCGCACGCCTGCTGCGCGAGCACGCGCCCCATGTCGCCGTGCGCGAAGTCGAGGCCCCACGCCTGGTTCATCGGCTCGAGGTAGCGGAGCGGGAAGTAGACGTCGCGATCGCCGGCGCGCACGAGCTTGCCGCCCGCGGAGTCGCGGATCTCGTAGCCGTCGATGCCGCCGGCGCGCGCGTCGGCCTCGAACACCGCGCGCGCCTCGCGCGTCACCCGCGGCGCCCACTCGATCGCGTAGATCAGCGGCTCGCGGCGGATCGCGTCGCGCACGAAGCGGCCGAACGCATCGGCGCGCGCGTCGCCGGTCGCGCTGATCAGCGACGCGACCGCGTGCATCATCTCGGCCGGCGCGTTGAAGCGCTGCTCGACCATGCGCGCGAGCCCGATCGATCGTTGCGCGACGTCCTCGCGCAGCTCGTCACGCTCGCGGTGCGCGCGCAGCTCCCACAGCGCGGCCGTCCCGATCAGGCCGAGCGCCAGCACGGCCGCCGACACCGCCCACGGGACTCGCCGCGCGCTCGCCATCGATCGTCACTGCTCCAGGAAGAGGACGTCCTTGGTCTCGCGGCGCATCCCGTAGTAGACGTTCGGCCCGCGCGGGCTCGCGTAGATCGTGAGCTTGAGATCGAACGGCTCGGGCCCGTCGACGTCCTCGATCGTGTACTGCGATCGGATCTTGGTGCCGTCCTCGGGGAACTTGAAGTCGATGTGATCGTCGTCGACCTTGAACTTGAACAGCTCGAACTCGCCCTTGAAGATCGTGCGGTCCTGGAACACGCCGCCGCCCATCGACGGGACGAAGCGGAAGACGTGCAGGCGATCGGTCTTCGACTGCGGCATCACGTCGATCCAGTTGCGATCGAGGAGCAGCTTGGCGGCGTCGTCGCGATCGATCGTGCGCGAACGATGCGAGCACGCCGCGAGCGCGAGCGCGACGCTGATCAGAAGGATTCGGCGGGTCATGCCTCAGTATGACCGGACTCTCACGAGGTGCGCAGGCGCTTCGAGTCGATCGTGACCGTCGGCGGCGGCGTCGTGCCCGGCTCCGTGTGGCGCGCGCGACGGACCTCGGGCGCGCGCGTCGTCCACCACGCGCGCGCCTGCTCCGCGGTCCACGGCTCGATCGCGAGCTTGTCGAGCGCGTCGAGCAGCGCCTGCGCGCTCTCGATCCGCGCCATCGGCACGACCTCGATGCAGTTCATGACCAGCGCGGCGAGCCCCTTCGGCACCGCGCGCAGCTCGCCGAGCGGCGTCGCGGTGCCGCGCAGCTGCGCGTGGATGATCGACGCCTCGCCGTCGGCGTCGAACGGCGCGCGCCCGGTCAGGAGCGCGTAGAAGCACACGCCCACGCTGTAGATGTCGGCGCGCTGATCGACCTCGCCACCGCGCAGCGCTTCGGGCGCGGTGTAGCCGGGCGTGCCGGTCAGCGTCCCCTCGATCTCGTCGACGTCGACGCCGATGCGCTGCACGAGCCCGAAGTCGAGCACCTTGACGAAGTCGGCGATCCCGCCGCGCGTCGTGATCATGATGTTGTTCGGCTTGATGTCGCGATGCACGAGCCCGACCGCGTGCGCTTCGACGAGCGCGCGCGCGACCTGCGCGATCAGGTGCGCGGCGCGCGCGATCGGCTGCGGCCCGTCGACGGCGAGCACGTCGTGCAGCGTGAGCCCGTCGATGTACTCCATCGCGTAGTAGAACTCGCCGTCGGGCGTGTGGCCGTAGTCGAAGATCGCGATCGTGTTCGGGTGCGTGAGCTCGGCGGTGAGGCGGACCTCGCGCTCGAAGCGCGCGAGCGCGGCGGCGTCGCCGGGCGGCGCGGCGAGCAGCTTCAGCGCGGTCGCGCGCCGCAACATCTCGTGGCGCGCGCGGAACACCACGCCCATGCCGCCGCGCCCGATCTCCTGCTCGATCCTGTACTGGCCGAGGCGGAGCGCGTGGGCGAGCTTGCGCCGCATGCGCATCCACGCCGCGCCGCCGTACGCGATCGCGCCGCCGAAGAGCGACAGCGCGACGCCCATCGCGAAGAGCCACCACGGCAACCGCGCCGGCGGCGACGACACCGCGACCTCCCAGCGGCGATCGACGAAGTCGAGCTGCTCGCGCGCGACGATCGCGTCCTCCTCGACGGGCGCGGTCTGCGCGATCACCGTGCCGTTCGCCGACACGTCGCGCACGACCAGCGTGAGCTCGCCGAGCTCCGCGCGCGCGATCACGTCGCGCATCACGGGCGCGATCCGGAAGATCAGCGCGACGAAGCCGCTGACCTGATCGCATCCGGTGCCGCCGCGCGCCCACACCGGCTCGATCGCGAACACCGCGCCGGTGCCGGGCGTGTCCTCGAGCAGCTGCTTGCGCTCCGACGCGACCGCGTGCCCGCTCGCGCACGCCTTGGACGCCGGCGAGCCGTCGCCGCCGAGATCGAGCCCGCGCGCGTCGTTCATCGGCACCAGGTAGCGCAACGGGAAGTAGACGTCGTGCTCGGGCTCGCGCGCGCGCTTGCCCTCGCGATCGTAGTCGACGATCTCGT
>DATJIA010000170.1:0-23523 GCA_035493675.1 Kofleriaceae bacterium
CGATCTTCTGCGGCGCCGCGAAGAGCAGATCACCGACGAGGCGGATGCCGCCGACGCCGCTGCCGTACGCGCCTTCGCTGCCGATCGAGCCGCCGCCCGCGAGGAGCGCGCCGCCGAACGTGTACGTGTAGTCGTGCGACGGCG
Organism: Kofleriaceae bacterium; assembly: GCA_035493675.1. Taxonomy (GTDB): domain Bacteria; phylum Myxococcota_A; class Polyangia; order Haliangiales; family Haliangiaceae; genus JAIOQA01. The sequence goes on from DATJIA010000170.1 coordinate 145, forward strand.
GCGCGGTCGCGAACAGCGACGGCGGCGGCGCCCCGTGGACGCGCGCGAGGTTCGGGTTCGCGCCGACCGGCGGCGTCGCGTTGTTCGGGTTCGTGTTGTTCGGGTTCGTGTTGTCGGGGTTCGTGTTGTTCGGGTTCGTGTTGTCGGGGTTCGTGTTGTCGGGGTTCGTGTTGTTCGGGTTCGTGTTGTCGGGCGGCGTCTGGTTCGCGGCCGCGTTGACGTCGGCCTCGCTCACGCCCTGCTTCTTCAGCTGCTCTTTGATCTGCGCGGCGAGCTGATCGGCCTTGTCCTTCAGCTCCGGCGACGCGCCGTTCGGACCGACCGCCTGGCAGGACATGAGCGCGTTGCCCAGGTCGCCCTGCTTCGAGAGCGCGATGCAGAGGTTGTAGTAGTACTTGCCCTGCGGCGAGAGGACGATCGCCTGGCGGAACTTGTCGGCCGCGCCCGGGAAGTCGGGCGGGTCCTTGAACATGAGCGTCTTGCCCTGGTCGTTGAAGGCGTCGGCCCTCTTCGCGGGAGACTGCGCGAGCGCGGTGCCCGCCGCGGAAGCGAGCAGACCCAAGACCGTGACGACCGCGACAGCGAGGTGCCGACTACGCATACAGTTCTCCCAGGCGAGACGACGGACAGCTACGACGACCGAAACCCGATCGGAATTCTACCACTACCGGCGATCGACTAGCGATCCGCGACGGTCGTGTGACGTCCCAGCGCCGCGGCGAGCACCATTCGCGCGGCCTGGTGCCCCTTCATCCACCACGACTCGGCGTTCCCGAGGACGACGGCGATCGACATCGTCGGGCGATCCGCGGGCGCGTAGCCGACGAACCACGAGTACTCGAGGAAGATCGGGTCGCTCTTTGCCAGCGTGCCGGTCTTGCCGGCGACGCGAACGCCGCCCGGCAGGTCATCGCGCTTGCCGTGGAAGGCCTTGGCCGCGGTGCCGCGCGCGCACGTCTCTTCCATCATGTGGCCGACCTGCGCGGCGGTGTCGTCGCTGATCGCGCGGCGCGGCGGCGCCGAGCTGAGCTCGATGCGCTTGCCGTGATCCATCACGGCCTCGACGATGCGCGGGGTCACCGACTCGCCGCGGGTCGCGATCGCGTCGGCGAGGAGCGCGCCGCCCATCGCGGACAGCTTGGTGTTGGCGAAGCCGGCCGCGGTGCGCGCGAACTCGACGTCGTTCGACGCGGGCATGTCGACCGCGCCGGCGTCGCCGGGCAGCGCGAACGCGGGCAGGGCGCCGGAGACGCCGAGCCGCTGCGCCATCGCGCCGAGCTTGTCGGGATCGAGGTGCGCGTGCGCGAGCTTCGCGATGATCGCGTTCTGCGAGTACGCGACCGCGTACGTGAGATCCTCGCAGCGCGAGTCGTTCTTGCCGTCGACGAGGTTCGACTCGGTGACCGAGCGCAGCCCGCCGTGGAAGCAGACCTTGTCGCTCGGCTCGACGCCGGCCTCGAGCAGCGCCGACGCGCTCACGATCTTGAAGATCGAGGCGGCCGGGGCCCACGAGCCGAGCGCGAGGTGCCAGTCGGAGATGCCGTCCTTGCCGCCCTTCGGGTCGGTCGTCTTGCGGCCGGCGAGCGCGAGCACGCGGCCGTCGGTGTCGACGACCGCGATCGCGCCCATCGGCGCCTTCGCGCGCGCGAGCGTCTTCTCGGCGGCCTGCTGGATCGTCGGATCGAGGGTGAGGATCGCCGTGCGATTGCCGCTGATCGGGACCTCGTAGTGATCGCCCGCGAGCGTCATGCGATCGAGATCGATCTCGCCCGCGAGCGCGGCGTCGCCGACGAGCGATCCGGAGATGGGGCGAGGCGCCGGCGGCGCGGGCGGCGCCGCCAGCGGCGGCAGCTGCGCGGGCGAGGACACCGGCGCGGGCGCGACGAGCGGCTCGCCTCCGATCGACGCGGCCGGCGGCGTCGCGTTGATCGCGCCGACGTCGTCGACGGAATCCGCCGAGGCCTTCGATCCCGCGAGGCCTCCGCGCGACGTCACCATCGCCACCGTCACGACGGCGGCGCCGGCACCCAGGACCCAGATCGGTCGTAGCGACGGAGGCATCAGATCGTCGTGTATCGTACAGCCGCGGGCCCGCGCAACAAAACGGTGTAGGGTTCGCGCCATGACTCGCGAGCTCACCCTGGACGCGACCGGCCTCGCCGGAGCGCTGTCCGAAAAAGACCTCGAGCACCTCGCCGCGGCTGCCACACGCGCCCACGAAAAGACGCTGAGCCTCCGCGCGTCGAAGTCGATCGGCTTCCTCGATCTCCCCGACGATCGCGCGACCGCGAAGGCCGCGATGGACTTCGCGCGCGCGCTCGATCCCGCGATCGACACGATGGTCGTGCTCGGCATCGGCGGCAGCTCGCTCGGGCCGCGCGCGCTGTACTCGGCGCTCGCGCCCGCGTTCGATCCGCTGCGCCCGCGCGCGCCCGGCATGCCGCGCCGCCTGTTCTTCCCCGACAACGTCGATCCGATCACCTTCCGCGCGCTCGTCGATCTGTTGCCGCCCGAGCGCACGCTGTGGAACGTCGTCACCAAGTCGGGCGGCACCGCGGAGACCGCGGCGCAGATGCTCGTCGTGATCGATCATCTCGAGAAGACGCTCGGCGCGCGCGCGAAGGACCACATCGTCGCGACGACCGATCCGGAGAAGGGCATCCTGCGCGCGACCGCGCGCGCGCGCGGCTGGCGCACGTTCGACATCCCCGCCAACGTCGGCGGTCGCTTCAGCGTGCTCACCGCGGTCGGGATCCTGCCGGCCGCGGTCGCCGGCCTCGACGTCACCGGCCTCCTCGACGGCGCGCGCCGCATGCGCGATCGCGCGCTCGAGCCGGAGCTGCGCGCGAACCCGGCCTTGTTGCTCGCCTCGCTGCTCCATCACCACCACGCGCAGCACGCGCGGCCGATGACCGTGATGATGTCGTACGTCGACGGGCTCTACGACACCGCCGATTGGTTCCGCCAGCTGTGGGCCGAGAGCTTGGGCAAGGACGGTCACGGCCCGACCCCGATCGCCGCGCGCGGCGCGACCGATCAGCACTCGCAGCTCCAGCTCTTCGCTGAGGGCCCCGACGACAAGACGTACTTGTTCCTCACCGCGAAGGAGCGCGGCGGCGAGATCGAGATCCCGCGCTCGGAGCTCGCCAACGGCGCGCCCGACTACGCGTACCTCGCCGGCCGCGGCATGGGCGAGCTGCTCGACGCCGAGCTCGTCGGCACGATCGGATCCTTGCGCAAGGCCGGCCGTCCGACCGCGCGCCTCGAGCTCGCGCGCCCGAGCGCCGGCGCGCTCGGCGAGCTCTTGATGCTGCTCGAGGCCGCGACCGCGTTCGCCGGTCCGCTCTACGGCGTCGATCCGTACGATCAACCGGGCGTCGAGGACGCGAAGAAGCGCGCGTACGCCGCGCTCGGCCGCCCCGGCTTCGACGCGCTCGCGAAGGAGATCGCCGCGGCGCCGGGACCGGATCCGCGCTGGATGCTGTGACACACTCGCGCGCGATGCGATGGTTGTTGCTGCTAGCGGTGGCCGGGTGCGGCGCGAAGGCGCGCTCCACGCCGACCACGCCGCGCTCGGCGTCGATGCCGGTGCCGACCGTGCAGGTCGGCTCGTGCAGCGATCCGGATCGCGACGGCGTCGTCTCGCCGCGCCCGGATCTGAAGCACGCCGATCGCGACCTCGACGGCGACGGCCAGAACGAGACGATCAGCGCCGATCGCGCGATGTGCACGGCGGAGGGCAATTGTTATTGGAACGTGTTCGTGCACCCGGCCGGGCAGTGCCCGCGGTTCGCCGGCACGCTCGCCGGGGCGCGCCTCGAGCCGCTCGCGACCCGCGGCGACCAGCACTTCCTCGACGTGCGCGGCTATTGGACCCTGACCTCGGGCAACCGCTTCCTGGTCGAGGAGTACCGCTTCGTGCGCGGGGGCTATCAGTCACAGGGCGCGCTGTTGTGTAGGCGCGAAGACGACGATCGCCTCCAGTGCAGCGAGGACCCCAGGTAGGTTAGGATCGGAGAGCCCGTGAGCGATACCGGCCGCAACAAGACCGTCGTCACGGCGATCTCCAAGATCAGTGATCGGCCGGTCGCCAAAGAGGCGTGCCTGGTCGTGATCTACGGCCTCGAGCTGGGCAAGAAGTACAACCTGAACCGCCCGCAGATCATCATCGGCCGCTCGTCGAAGGCCGACATCCAGATCGATCAAGAGGCGGTCTCGCGCAACCACTGCAAGATCATCAACACGGGCAAGGCGATCCTCTTGCGCGACATGGGATCGACCAACGGCACGTACATCAACGACGAGCTGATCGACGAGTACGTGCTGCGCGACGGCGACTACATCAAGGTCGGCCGCTGCATCTTCAAGTTCTTGAGCGGCTCGAACATCGAGAACGCGTACCACGAAGAGATCTATCGCCTCACGACGATCGACGGTCTCACCCAGGTCTACAACAAGCGCTACTTCGCGGAGACGCTCGAGCGCGAGATCGGCCGCGCCCAGCGCTATCGCCGCGACCTGTCGCTCATCCTGTTCGACATCGATCACTTCAAGAACGTGAACGACACGTTCGGGCACCTCGCCGGCGACAGCGTGCTCAAGCAGCTCGCGAACGTGATCAAGGGACGGATTCGTCGCGAAGACGTGCTCGCCCGCTACGGCGGCGAGGAGTTCGCGATCATCCTGCCCGAGATCGACAAGCACAACGCGCTGCAGTTCGGCGAGAAGATCCGGCGGATCACGGAGAAGGCGGTCTTCCGCTTCGAGGACACGGAGATCCCGGTGACCGTCTCGGTCGGCATCGCGACGCTCACCCCCGAGGTGCAGGAAGTCACCGACTTCATCAAGATCTGCGACGACAACCTGTACTCGGCGAAGGCGGCGGGGCGGAACCGAGTGGTCGGGTAGCCGGTGTCGCGCTCCGGCTCGACCAAGCCGCCCGAGCTCGCGCGCCGCGAGAGCTCGCCCGAGCTGCTCAAGAAGAAGCAGCGGCTCGCCGCGCTCATGGTGCACGAGCTGCGCAACCCGCTCGCCGCGCTGACCGGCAACCTCGAGATCCTGAAGGACGAGCTCGCGGGCGCGTCGATCTCGCCGATCGCGATCGAGAGCCTCGCCGATTGCACCGCGCTGGTCGCGCGCGTGCAGTCGTTGTGCTCGACGATCCTCGACGTCGACGAGCTCGAGGACGGCGTCCTGCACGCGCACCGCGCGGCGGTCGACGTCGACGCGACCGTGCGCCGCGCGCTCGGCTTCGTCGAGCGGCCGCTCAAGACCCGCGGGCTGCGCGTCGAGATCGACGTACCGGCGGGCCTGCTCGCCGCGGTCGATCCCGATCTCTTCACGCGCGTCGTCGAGAACCTGCTCGACAACGCGGTCCGCTACGCGCCGCGCAGCGGCCGCCTGTGGATCGCGGCGCGCCGCGAGACCGGCGAGCTCGAGCTGTGCATCGGCAACGACGGCCCGCCGGTCGCCGACGGCGAGAAGGACGCGATCTTCTCGCGCTACTACCGCATCGAGGCGCGCAAGGCCGGCGCGCGCGCGGGCCGCGGGCTCGGCCTCTACTTCTGCCGCCTCGCGGTCGAGGCGCACGGCGGCTCGATCACCGTCGAGCAGCGCGGCGAGCTGGGCGCGGTGTTCGTCGCGCGCCTGCCGGAGCCCTGAGAGCCGACCTCCGACCTCCGTCCTCCGACTTCCGGATCTGATCCGATCCGGACGACGGGAGACGGACGACGGACGACCGACGACGATCTCCTATTGGCAGGGCGCTTGGTTCGACGCTTGGTCGTCGGCGGTCGCGCCCTGCGCGCTGATCGCCGTGCTCGAGTGGAACGTCACGGTGTACGTGCCGGTCGCGCTGGCCGAGAAGCCCCAGTCGCGGCCGACCGTGAGTCGATAGTGGCCGGGGCCGATCGTGACGGGGCCGGCGTTCAGATCGATGTCCTGCTTGTTCTGCGTCGAGCAGAGATCGGTCGCGGCGTTGTTCCACAGGTTCGTGCCCGTGGTCGTCGTGCCCTTGAAGAGGCCGGTGCGCGGCGTCGACGACATCGTGACGCTCGTGATCGCGACCGTGACCTGCGACGAGGCGGCGACGTCGAAGTCGTAGACGTCCTCGCAGTCGACGCCGCTCGCGCAGTTCCACGCGGCGTCCTTGGTGAAGCTCGTGGTGCCGGCGGGCGCATCGGGTGTCCCCGGCGGCGCGTCGGGCGTGATCAGCTTCGCGTCGATCGTGCCCGCGGGCGCGTCGATGGATCCCCCGGGTGCGTCGAACGACGTCGGCTTCACGTTGCCGCAGGCGGCCGCACCGGAGAGGATCAAGGCGGACAAGACGAACGAAGAGCGCATCATCGTGGAGGATGATACGCCCCGGCGCGTTTGTGACTGTCCTCGGAGGAACTAGGAAAGTCCGCCGCGGATCACCTTGAATTGCGAGCGCACGCGCTGGCGCTCGAGCGGCTCGAGGCCCGCGCGCAGGATCGCGGAGCCGGGGCAGCGCTCGAGGCCGGCCTCGAACGCCGCGACCGCGGCGGCGCGATCGCCGAGCGCGTCGAGCATCGTCGCCTTCTCGTAATAGAGATCCTCGAGCATCCACAGATCGTCGGCGGCGAGCGCGCGGAACGCGCGATCGAGCGCCTTCAGGCCGTCTTCGAAGCGGCCGAGATCGCCGAGCACGGCGGCGCGCCAGTAGTGGGCCTCCGCGCGGCGCGGCGAGCGGCGCACCGCCATCTCCGAGCACGCGAGCGCGGCGGCGTCGTCGCCTTGCGCCGAGAGGATCTGACACTTGACGAGCCACGCGCCGGCGTCGTCGGGGCGCGCGGCGATCGCCCGGCTCGCGGCCTCGTTCGCCTCGGCGAGCGCGGTCGCGTCCTCGGAGGCGCCGAGCAGGTCGCGGGCGCGTTCGAGGCAGGCTTCGAAGTCGTCGCCGTCGTCCATCGGGGTGCTCCCCTTCGAACGATGCTACCACCATCCCCGCAGGGCGCCGGTGCTATCTGAACAGTGAGCGGCGACGCGAGCGCAGCCCGTCGACCATGTCCTGGATCGTCGCGCGCACTTGATCGGCGAGGCGATTCACGAGCAGGCGATCGTCGGCCGCGTCGGGGCCGTACTCGCTCGCGAGATCGATGGGCGCGCCGAACTCCACCATCCACTTCGACGGCAGCGGCAGGAGCCCGGCCGGGCCGAGCCACGGGAAGGTCGGCGTCACCGGCACGTACGGCAGGCCCATGTTGCGCGCGAACCAGCTCACCTTGGCGAACATCGGCAGCGCCTCTTCGGCGCCGATCACCGCGACCGGGATCAAGGGCGCGCGCGATCGCAACGCGAGCTTGATGAAGCCGCCGCGGCCGAAGCGCTGCAGGCGATAGCGATCGCGCCACAGCTTGCCCATGCCCTTCACGCCTTCGGGGAAGACCGCGACCAGCTCGTCGTTCGACAGGAGCCGCTCGGCGTTCTCGGGGCACGCGCGCACGCCGCCGATCCGCTGCATCAAGGGCCCGAGCCACGGCAGATGGAAGACCGCGTCCTCGATCAGCGGGCGCACGTCGCGGCGCGACGGATGATCGCGACGCACGGCGTGCATCACCATCGCGCTGTCGTACGGCAAGGTGCCCGCGTGGTTCGCGACCAAGAGCGCGCGGCCGGTGCCGGGCACGTGCTCGAGCCCCGACGCCTCGACGCGGAACCAGCGCGCGTAGAGGAAGTCGAGCACCGGCTCCCAGCGCGCGGTCGCGATCGGATCGCGGCCGAAGTCGTCGACGACCTCGCTCTTGGTCAGCATCGCCATCCGGCGCACGCGCTTCCAGAGCGCGGGCATGCCGACGCGACGCCGCACGTCGAGCGGGAAGGCGGGGGTGCGCTGCGCGTCCATGCGCGCCTCGAGCTCGCGGACCTCGCGCTCGTCGAGCCCGCGCTCGAAGCGGCGCGGCGCCGCGTACTCGCCGGGCGGCACCACGGCCTCTTCGCCGAGGAACACATCTTCGACGCTGTCCGGACCCCACGACTGCGCGTCGGGCGCGTTGCCGTGCCACGAATCGAGCGTGTCGGTTTCGGCTCGCGGGGCGCGCGCGGGCAGATCTTCCCGCGCCGCGGGCGCGGGCGTGTCGTACTCGTCGTCGTAGACGTCGTGCGGATCGCGATCGTCAGGCGCCATGTCGTCTCGCTATCCTTGCGCCCGCGCGATGTCGGTCGCGCCGTCCTCGGGACCGACGCCGAGGAAGTCGTGGATCGTGCGCTTGATGTTGAACCGCGCGCGGAAGCCGAGCTCGCCCTTCGCGCGGCTCCCCTCCGCCACACATAGATAGAGGAGGAAGTCGAGGAACGACGGCGGCGAGTCGAAGACCTGCGTCGCCCACAGCGCCTTCGACAGCTGGCGCGCGAGCATGTACGGCATCGGCGCCGGCACGCGGCCCATCATCGCGAGCACGGTGCGATAGGGCAGGACGCCCTTGCCGACGATGTTGTAGGCGCCGACCGCGCGCGCGCCGACCGCGATCTCGAGCGCCCACGCGGCGTCTTGCTCGTGCACGAACTGGACGAGCGGATCGTGGCCCATCATCACCGGCGTGACCGGGCGCGAGTAGAAGCGCGTGAACATGTTGTCGACGGTCGGGCCGAGGATCGGCGCGAACCGCAGCACGCAGACCTCGGTGCCGGGGTTCTCGCGCGCGAAGCGAGCCGCCTGCTTCTCGGCCTTGACCTTGTCGTTGATGAAGCGCGAGTCGCGGTGGCCGCGCAGCTCGGCGTGCTCGTCGAGGAAGTTGGGATTCTCGCGGTGCGCGCCGTACACGAGCGTCGTCGAGATCATGACGACGCGGCGCGGGCCCGCGCTCGAGCACGCGTTCAAGACGTGCATCGTGCCGACGTCCTCGAGCTCGTGCGCCCACTCCTGCGCGTGGGTCGGGTGCGAGAGGAACGCGCCGTGGACGAGCGTGTCGACCTTCTCCTGGATCAGGAGCGTCGCGATGTCGCCGTCGATCGTCGGCTGCGTCAGGTCGATCTTGACGAACTGGATCTTGTCGGCGCGGACCGCCGGCTCGCGCACGTCGAGCGCGAGCACCTTCGCGTAGCGGCGATCCTCGGCGAGCCGGCGCAGGAGCTCGGTGCCGAGGAACGTACACGCGCCGGTGATCGCCACCACGCGCGCTTCGTTCGTTGCCGTCGCCATCAGCGCGACCCTAATCGATCACGACGGTGGCGGCAACGTGTCGCAGGGGCGTGGTACGACCGACGCGTGGACGCCCTCGGTCGGATCCAGATCTTGCCCGACACGGTCGTCGATCAGATCGCCGCGGGCGAGGTCGTCGAGCGGCCCGCCTCGGTGGTCAAGGAGCTGGTCGAGAACGCGCTGGACGCCGGGGCGCGTACGATCAGCGTGGAGATCGCGAGCGGCGGCCGCGGGTTGGTCCGCGTCGCCGACGACGGCTGCGGCATGAGCCCGCGCGACGCGCGCCTCGCGCTCGCGCGCCACGCGACCTCGAAGCTGCGCGGCGTCGACGATCTCTGGGACCTGGCGACGATGGGGTTCCGCGGCGAGGCGCTGCCGTCGATCGCGAGCGTCTCGAAGATGACGGTCACCACGCGCGCGCTCGACGCCGACGCCGGCACGCGCCTCGTGATCGATCAGGGCCGCGTGATCGAGGAGGGCGAGCTCGGCGCGCCGGTCGGCACGACGATCGAGGTCCGCGATCTGCTCGCGAACCAGCCCGCGCGCTTGAAGTTCCTGCGCGGCGAGGCGACCGAGGCCTCGCACATCACCGAGACGCTCACGCGCCTCGCGATGGCGCACCCCGACGTCCACATCAAGCTCGCGATGCGCACCGGCGGCGGTGCGTCGTCGCGCGTCGCCCTCGATGCGCCGCCCGCGCCGACCACGCTCGAGCGCGCGCGCCAGCTCATGGGCGCGCGGCTCGCCGGCCGCCTGCACGAGGCGCGCGGCGACGAGTCCGGCATCCGCGTGCACGCGCTGCTCGCCGCGCCCGATCTCGCGCAGACCACGGCGCGCGGCGTGCAGCTCTACGTCGGCAAGCGCGCGGTGCGCGATCGCGCGCTCCTGCACGCGGTCGCGATGGGCTACGGCGAGCTGATCCCGCGCGGCCGCTACCCGGTCGCGATCGTCTTCGTCGACGCGCCCGCGGGCGCGGTCGACGTCAACGTGCACCCGCAGAAGCTCGAGGTCCGGTTCTCGGACACGCAGATCGTGACCGCGGCGGTGCGCCACGTCGTGCGCAAGGGCATCGCGGCGGCGCCGTGGCTCGGTGAGGCCGCCGGCTCCGCGCCGGTGAGCGTGCGCGCGGTCGCGAGCTTCGCGCCGCCGCGCTGGGAGTCGAGCACGAGCGCCGCGGAAGAGACGCGCGTGAAGATCCCCGAGACCCAGCGCGCGCTCGATCTCGATCGCCCGAGCGTCACGCTGCCGCTGACTCTCCCGCCTCAGTCCGGCGGCTGGACCGAGCGCATGAAAGCCTCGATCGCGGCGCGCGCGCAGATCGCCGCGCGCACGGTGCAGGCGCCGCCTTCGTCCAACTCGATCGAAGAGCCGCTCGCGCCCGCGCGCCCGCAGTTCTTCGCGACGCTCCGCTACATCGGCCAGCTCGATCGCACGTACCTCGTCTGCGAGAGCGACGGCGAGCTCGTCTTGATCGATCAACACGCCGCGCACGAGCGCGTCGAGTACCAGCGCCTGCGCGAGCGCAGCGAGTCGCGCGACGTCCCGGTGCAGCGGCTCTTGTTCCCGACCACCGTCGAGGTCGGCGCCGCCGCGGCCGCGGTCGTCACCGACGCCGCCCAGCTACTCGCCGCCGCCGGCTTCGAGGTCGAGCCGTTCGGCGGCACGTCGGTCGCGATCAAGGCCGCGCCCGCGGGCCTGCGCCACGACGATCCCGCCGACGTCCTGCGCGAGCTGCTCTCCGAGCTCGCCGAGATGGACGGCTCGCGCGCCGTCGAGTCGCACCTCGATCACATCCTCGCGACGATCGCCTGCCACTCGGTCGTGCGCGCCGGCGACATCCTCGAGCCGCACGAGGCCGAGGCGCTGCTCCGCTCGATGGACGGCGTCGACTTCCGCGCCAACTGTCCGCACGGTCGCCCCGTGCTCCTGCGCCTCGCGATCTCCGAGCTCGCGCGCCGCTTCGGCAGGTAGCGCTAGACTCCGCCTGCGTGCCGAAGCTGATCGTGATCGTCGGGCCCACCGCGAGCGGGAAGACCAAGCTCGCGCTCGACCTGGCGGAGAAGATCGGCGCGGAGATCGTCGGCGCCGATTCGCAGCAGGTCTATCGCGGGATGGACATCGGCACCGGCAAGGCGACCGTCGCCGAGCGCGCGCGCGTCGCGCATCACCTGATCGACGTCGTGGATCCCGACGACGAGATGACCGCCGCGCGCTTCGTCGCGCTCGCCGACGCGGCGATCGCGGACATCACCGCCCGCGCGCGACCGGTCGTCGTGTGCGGCGGCACCGGCCTCTACGTCCGCGCGCTCCTGCTGGGCCTCTTCGAGGGTCCACCCGCCGATCCCGCGCTGCGCAAGACCCTCGAGGCGAAGCCCGATCTCCACGCCGAGCTGACCAAGGTCGATCCCGAGCTCGCGCAGAAGATCGATCCGAACGATCGCAAGCGGCTCGTCCGCGCGCTCGAGGTGCACACGCTCACCGGCGTGCCGATGAGCGAGCACCAGCGCCGCCACGATCACAAGCTGCGCCCGCCGCGCTTCGAGCACGTGCTGATCGGCCTCGCGCCCGAGCGCGACGCGCTGTACCGCCGCATCGACGCGCGCGTCGACGCGATGCTCGCCGCCGGGCTCCTCGACGAGATCGTGGCGCTGCGACGCCGCGGCTACAAACCTCCGCTTCGTTCGCAAGAAGCGATCGGCTACGCCGAGCTGCACGCACACCTCGCGGGCGAGCTCGAGTTGACGCGCGCCGTCGAGCTCGTCAAAAGGAATTCACGTCGTTACGCTCGACGCCAGATCTCGTGGTACCGGCCCGACCAGAACGTCGCGTGGCACTCCGACCCCTCGGACGTTGACCTCGCTGCGTTGGAGCGGTACCTAGGCTGCTGATCGATGGCGACGGAAACCACTGAAACCGAAGCGAAGAGCGACGCGCGACCGCCTGCGGACGCGCCGTCCCCGCCGCCGCCCGACACGCTCACCGATCGCATGATCCTCGAGTTCGAGCGGCCGATCATCGACCTCGAGCGCAAGATCGCCGAGCTGCGCGCGCTGTCGACGCCGACCGTCGACTTCTCCGCCGAGATCCGCCGGCTCGAGCAGAAGGCGCGCAAGCTCCAGAAGGAAGTCTTCGCCGAGCTGTCGCCGCAGCAGAAGGTCCAGCTCTCGCGCCACCCCGCGCGTCCGTACATGCTCGACTACGTGCGGCTCCTCGTCGAGGACTTCACCGAGCTGCACGGCGATCGCAGCTTCGCCGACGATCCCGCGATCGTCGCCGGCATGGCGCGCTTCGACGAGTGGGAAGTCCTCGTGATCGGCCATCAGAAGGGCCGCAACACGAAGGAGAACCTGCACCGCAACTTCGGCATGGCGCGCCCCGAGGGCTATCGCAAGGCGACGCGCCTCATGCGCATGGCGTCGCGCTTCGATCGTCCGATCCTGTGCTTCATCGACACGCCCGGCGCGTATCCCGGCCTCGGCGCCGAGGAGCGCGGCCAGGCCGAGGCGATCGCGAAGGCGCTGCAGGTGATGGCGTCGCTCGAGGTCCCGGTGATCTCGATCGTGATCGGCGAGGGCGGCTCGGGCGGCGCGCTCGCGCTCGGCGTCGCCGATCGCATCCTGATGCTCGAGTACTCGATCTACTCGGTGATCTCGCCCGAGGGCTGCGCGTCGATCTTGTGGCGCGATCCGTCGAAGGTTCCGGAAGCCGCGGCGCAGCTCAAGCTGACCGCGTCGGATCTCGTCGATCTCGAGATCTGCGACGAGATCATCGCGGAAGCGCCGGGCGGCGCGCACCGCGACGTCGCCGTCACCGCGTCGCAGGTCCGCATCGCGCTCAAGAAGCACCTGCGCGAGCTCTCGGCGCTGCCGTCGAGCGAGCTGGTCGAGCGCCGCTATCAGAAGTTCCGCGCGATGGGCGCGTACGCCTCCACGAACGGCGGCTGATCCGTGCTGTTCGAGCTCCTGCTGCTCATGGTGGCGGTGCCGGCCAGCTACTGGGGCGTGCTGCTGCTCCGCCGTCACGCCGGCGCGCCGTTCGCGTGGATGCTGACCGCGACCGGCGCGGCGGGATGGATCTCGTACATCGCGCGCCGCAACGACGGTCCGCCGATCGTCGACGCGATCGGCGCGGTCGCGATCGGCGCGGGCGTGTGCTTGATGTTCGTCGGCCCGATGATGCGGCGCGCGGCGCGCTGGGCGGTCGCGACCGATCGCCTGAAGCTCGCGTCGGTCTTCATCGAGCTCGGCGATCTCCTGCAGCCGGGCACCAGCGGCCCCGACGACAAGGCGTCGCTCGCGGCCCTGCGCGACGTGCGCGCGGGCGAGGTCGACGGCGCGATCGAGGCGCTGCGCGCGGCGCGCGCGAAGGCGCCCGCCGAGCTGCACCGCGCGTTCGACGAGCGCATCGCGCTCTTGTACGTCGTCGCGATGCGCTGGTCCGATGCGATCGCGCACGCGGAGGCGACGCTCTTCCCGACGACACCGATCGCGGCCGAAGGCGCAGGCAACACGCCGCTCGACGTCGCGCGATCGCTCGGCATGTCGCCGCCGGTCTGGGTCGAATTGACCGCCGCGTACGGTCGGCTCGGTCAGCTCGATCGCGCCGCCGAGATGGCCGCGCGCTTCGATCTCGCGGCCAAGGACACCGCCGCGATGGCGTGGCTCGTCCATCGCGTGCGGCTCGTGTATCTCGCAGCCGCCGGGCGCGTCGCGCCGGTGCAGAAGCTCCTCGCGCAGCGCGCGACCGACGAGATCAAGCCGGCCTCGCGCCTGTACTGGGCCGCGCTCGCCTCCGAGCGCGCCGGCGATCGCGCCGCCGCGCGCACCGCGTACGAGCAGGCGCTCGGTCACGCGCGCCGCGTGCCGCGCGTCGAGGCGGCGATCAAGGACGCGCTCGATCACCTCGATCGCGCCGCGCCCGCCGACCTGTCTCCGGAAGCCGCCAAGATCGCCGACGAGCTCGCGGCGCTGGAGATCGAGCTGCCGCGCGCGCCGCGCCGCATGCTCCCCCACGTCACGACCGCGCTGGTCGCGGCGAACCTGCTGGTCGCCGTGGTCACCGCGTGGCTGGTCGGCGCGCCGAACGACATCGGCGCGGTCGTCCGCGCCGGCGCGCGCGTGCGCGCCGCGGTCGGCGCCGGCGAGTGGTGGCGCGTCCCGCAGAGCGTGTTCGTCCACGTCGGCTGGGTCCACCTCGCGGTCAACGTGATCGGCCTGTGGTCGCTCGGGCGCATGGCCGAGGGCCTGTTCGGCCACGCGCGCACGCTCGCGATCTACGCGTTCGCCGGGCTCGCCGGCGCGATGGCGAGCCACGCGTTCGGCGCCGCCGGCGTGTCCGCGGGCGCGTCGGGCGCGATCTTCGGCTTGCTCGGCGCGCTCGTGATCGAGCTGGTCGTCGCGGGCAAGCAGTACCCGCGCCCGGGTCGCAACGCGCTGGTCGGCGCGCTCGTGTTCGTCGCGCTGGTGCAGCTCTGCATGGGCCTCCTCTACGCCGCGATCGATCAATGGGGGCACGGCGTCGGGCTCGCCGCCGGCGCGACCGCGGGCGCGCTGCTGTCGCCGCACGGCCCGGCGGCGAACGTGCGCGGTTGGATCGCGCGCGTGATCGCCGCCCTCGGCGCGCTCCTGTTCGCGGCCTCGCTCGTGCTCGCCGCGATCACGCCGTACGGCGCGACCCTCGCGCGCGAAGGCACGATCGTGCGGCCGCTCGGCGAGCTCACGATCGACGTGCCGTCGCCGTGGCTGCCGAGCAACGGCTTCCTCGACGATCCCGATCGCTTGGGCGGCATCACCGCCGATCACAAGCCGATCGCGCTCGACGCCGCGTTCGCCGAGCTGCGCACCAACGCGCGCGCCGAGCTCAAGGAGCTCGGCTTCACCGACGCGGTCGTCGCCGACGACACCGTGCTCGCGCTGCCCCGCGACTGGCGCTCGGCCGAGCTGATCGCGACCTTCGAGGACGATCTCGGCGAGACCCAGCGCTTCCGCGCGGTCGTCTTCGCGCACGCAGACGGCGATCAGACGATCCGCGGCCTCCTCTACATCCCGGATCTGCTCGCCAAGGACGCGCACGACGAGCTCGCCGCGGTCATCACGTCCACGAAGCTCGCGACACTCGCGAAACTCGCGCCCGGCGCGCCCCGGCAGTAACGTCGCCGCATGCGGATCGCGATCGTTGCCCTCTTGGCGATGCCCTCGCTCGCGCACGCGGACGATTGCTACAGCGCGCTCGACGCGCACGGCATCTCGTGGAGGCGCGCGCCGCGCCCCGGCATCGCGCAGGGCGTGGAGATCGACGGCCCGATCGGCGGCATCACCTACAGCTCCGACGCCGGCAGGCCGCTGGTCCTCGACTGCTCGCTGGTCGTCTCGCTCGCCGAGGCCGGCCGCTACATGACCGAGCTCGGGATCGATCACGCGACCTACTCGAGCGCGTACCAGATCCGGAACGTGCGCGGCACGAACCATCGCAGCAAGCACAGCTTCGGCCTCGCCCTCGACGTCCACACCTTCAGCGGCCCGACGATCGGCACGCTGTCGGTCGAGCGCGACTTCGAGCAAGGCCTCGGCGACGACGTCGACTGCATCGGCGCGCCGCTCACCGAGGGCGGCGCGGTCTTGAAGACGCTCGAGTGCCAGCTCGTGCGCTCGGGGCTCTTCCACCTCGTGCTCAACCCCGACTACGACAGCGATCACTACAACCACTTCCACCTGGAAGCGTTGCCGTGGAAGGACCGCGACGAGCTACGCGGCGGCGCCGCGATCCACTAGCCGCGATCCACTCGCTGCAACAACCTGCGACGACTCGTCGAGGCAGTTCGTCGCGCGGCGCGCGATGCGCGCCGTCGGTCTAGGCACTTGCGTCGGCTCGCGGCTTGCTGTGCGTCGCCGCCGTGCGCCCACTCCATCGCTACACCTCTGCATTCGTCCTCGCCGCGCTGTCGGCCTGCGGTCGTCCCCTCGATGATTCCCCGCCCGACGGCGGCGGCGGCGCGCCGGGCGCGGCCGCCGACCTCGTCGCGATCGCGACCGAGCGCGGCTTCACCGGGCCGTCGATCGCGTTCATCGAGCACGCCGCGTCGCCGCGCGGCGTCCAGCGCTACGACGTCGCGTACGACGGCGTTCGCATCGAGCAGATCGGTGGCACGCGGCGCGCCGGCCGGCCCGCCGGGTTCTCGCACGTGACGCTCGCGCTCGACGCCGCGCCGATCACGCAGGCGGTCCTCACGCAGGCCGACGCCGAGGCGCGCGCGGTCGCCGCGTCGTCGTCGATGGGCGATGCGCGCGTGCTGCGATCGGAGCTCGTGTTGGTGCCGCGGATCGAGCGTCGGTTGCGCGCGGGCGTCGCACCGCCGGGCGCGACCGCGACCGACTTCGAGCGCGTCGTGCGCCGGCTCGACCTGCGCTGGCGCGTCGCGCTCGAGGTGACGAGCGGCGGCGTGCGCTCGCACTGGTCGGTGCCGATCGACGCCGTGACCGGCGCCGCCGATCCGGCCGAGCGCACCGACGTCGCGCTCTGCACGCCGGGCGACACGGACTGCGTGGACGGGGTCGGCAACTCCACGTGGTCGGGGACGCACCAGCTCGAGCTCGAGCCGAGCTCGACGACGTACGTGCTCGACGACTCCAACGGCAACTACGTCACCGCCTTCGCGGACGACGGGTCGAAGACGCCCGAATACGAGAGCGACTCGAAGGTCTTCGGCGACGGCGACCTCTATCATCGCCTCGACCCGCTATCGGTGAACGGGCAGACCGCGGCCGTCGACGCCGCGCTCGCCGAATCGGCGACATGGGCGCTGTTCCACGACGTCTTCGCCATGGACGGGATCGACGGCGCCGGCCTGCGCGCGCACGTCCGCGTCCACCTGCACGACGAGAACGCGTACTGGGACCCCGAAGACGGCGAGGTGTGGGCTGGCTATGTCGATCTCGACGAGGCGCAGCTGCGTCCGCTCACCGCGGTCGACGTCATCGGTCACGAGCTCGGGCACGCCTACTTCCTCGCGGCGACGGCGGAGAACCCGGCCGGCCGCCATGACGAGACCGAGGGCCTGAACGAGGGCAGCGGCGACATCATCGGCACGCTCGCCGAGAACTACCGCTTCGTCGCCTGGGGCGAAGACTCGACGACGCCGCGCGGTCAGATCCCGCCGAGCGGCAACTGGACGATGGGCGAGGCGACGCTGACCACTTATCGATCGATGGTCAAGCCGAAGTTCCCGGAGTGGTCGCCGTACCTGGTCACCAACGCGCATGGTGATGCGCACCTGATCGCCGGACCGATCGATCGCATGTTCTACGCGCTCGTCACCGGGCTCGGCCCGTACACCGGCACGTGGCTGCCGACGACGAGCCCGCACCTCCCGAACGGCATGGCCGGCGTGGGGCTCACCAAGGCCGGGCTCATGTGGCGCGACGTCGTCGACGGACTTCACCCCGGCGACGACTTCGCGGCCGCCCGCGAGGACGGCCTCGCGGTCATGGACGCGATCCACGGCTGGGACTCGAACGAGAAGAAGGATCTCGCCGACGCGTTCGCGGCGGTCAACATCGGACCTCCCGCCGATCGCGTGCCGCCGAAGTTCACCGCCGCCGCGGCGAAGCAGGTGACGGCGCCGGCGCCGGCGGAGCGGATCTCGTGGACGATCGACGAGCGCCCGACCCGCAAGCTTCCGGTCGCGACCGTCGACGGGCTCGCGTACATGGGCGTGTTCCAGGGCGGCCTCTATCCGATGAGCTCGTACCAGGTCGACGTCCCGCTCAAGTTCCTCGCGACCGGTAGCCACACCGCCGTGATCACCGCCTGGGACGACTGGGGCAACGCGACCAACAAGATCGTCACCTTCAACGTCGACCACACCGGCCCGACGATGTCGCTCTCGGCCTCGGCCACAGGCAAGATCACGACGGTGACCGCGACGGTCTCCGATCCGTCCGGCATCGCGCGGGTCGACTTCCACCGTGACGGCGCGCTCGCCGGCTCCGTGACCACGGCCCCGTACAAGTGGACCTTCGACAGCTCGAGCTGGAGCGACGGCGCGCACGCGATCGACGTCAGCGCGATCGACACGTTCGGCAACGGCGCGGGCGCGACGATCTCGATCACGGCCGACAACACGCCGCCGACCGTGAGCGTGACGATCGGAGGCGGCGCGCCGCCCTTCACGATCACCGGCACCGCGACCGACGCGAGCGCGATCGTCAAGGCGCAGATCCTCCGCGACAGCACCGCGCTCGCGACGGCGACCGGCCTGCCGATCACCGCGAGCTACGCGCCGCAGGACGCGCTGTCGCACACGATCGTCGTTCGCGCCTACGACGCGCTCGGCAACGTCGGCCAGGCGACCGTCGCCGCGCCGCGCGACACCGTGCCGCCGACCGTGACCTTCCACGAGACGCAGGTGCAGTACGCGGTGACGCTCGCCGGCGCGGTCACCGATCCGTGCGGCGTCGCGTCCCCGCTCTGGATCTACGCCGACAACGTGCTGATCGCGCAGCCGACCGGACCGATCTACTCCGTCGCGCTCCCGACCGGCTTGTTCGCGCCCGGCCTCCACACGTTCCGGCTCACCGCGGACGATCGCTGCGGCAACCACACGTCGTACACGAGCACGTTCCCGGTCTACACCAACCCGCCGCTGGTCTCGATCGATACGCTGCAGGGGCCCGACCACAAGCACCCGCGCGTCGTCGCGACCGTCACTCACGATCGCCCGATCGATCACGTCGAGGTCCGGCGCGCGAGCGGCGGACCGCCGGCGACGGTCGCGACCGACTCGACACCTCCGTACGACATGACGATCGACACGTCGACGTGGGAGGACGGTGTCGACGACATCCAGGTCATCGCGTACGACAACGTCGGTTGGCCCGGCATCGCGACGGCCACGGTCTTCGCCGACAACACCGGGCCGGTCGTGCACTCGGTCTGGCAGCAGGAAGGCAACTCGCGCACGGTCGACTTCACCGTCGACGCCGTCTCCGACGGGTTCGGCTCGGGTCTCGTCGACGTGAGCCTCGCGGTGACGCTGTTCTCCCCGATCGAGGTCTTCACGCACCCGCCGTACCTGATCAAGGTCACGCTGCCGCCCGGATGGGTCCAGGCGGATTTCATCTACTCGGCGGTGGCGACCGATCTCTACGGCAACGCGGGCGGCGACTCGTTCGTGATCACGGTGGCGTGCTCGAAGCCACCGGATGGACCGGAGACGTGCTCGGCGCGCCGGAAGTGACCGCGCGCCGGCGCACGATCCGCACCGCGACATAGAGCAGGGCGAGCGACCACGCGAGCCACACGGTCGCCCAGAACCACACGCCCCACGACTCGGCGCGGCCGAACGTCGCCTCGGCCATGTTGTGCGCGTCGCTGCCGCCGGCGACCTTGCCGTCGACGACCATCACCGGTCGATAGAGGACGCGGATGTCGAGCACCGCATTCACGCACATCTGCGCGGCGAGCAGCATCGCGCCGCCGATCGCCCAGCGCGGCGGCGCCAAGGCCGACAGGGCCAAGAGGAACGACCCCATCACCGCGAGCGTCGCCTGCCCGAACGGATTCGAGACGATGAAGAGCGCCGACAGCGCGAGCGCCGCGCCGACGCCGCCGATCGCCCACCGCGCGCCCTTCACGCTCTGCCCGAGCACGAGCAGGAACGCGCCGAACAGCGGCGTGCCCATGTAGCCCGCGGGCGCGATCAGCGCGCGCCGCACGCGATCGGTCGCGCCCGCCGCGAACGACAGGCCGCTGCCGTCGCGATAGACCTCCATGCGATCGAAGCCCGCGCCCGACAAGATCATCACGATCCCGTGCGCGAGCTCGTGGATCCAGGTCGCGAGGATCTTGAACGGGTAGAGCAGGAACCCGCCGTACGGCACCTGCCACAGGACGAGCGACACGATGATCGCGATCCCGAGCGCGCGCGCGGTTCGGGTGTCGTGCAGATCCGGGATCATGATCGTCGCTTGCGCCGCACGATCCGCGGCGCCGGCGGCAGCTCGCCGCGCATGCCCGCGCGCAGCGCGTCGGCCGGCCAGCGCGCGACCTCGACCAGATCGGAGAAGCCGATCGGCGCGGGCCCGCCGCAGAACATCCCGATCACCGCGCCGCCGCCGACGCCGGTGAGCGCGCCCGCGATCGCGAACCACAGGAACGACCAGCGCGAGTGGGGCAGGTGCCCGTGCGGGATCGCCGCGAGGATCACGAGCCCCGCGCCGGCGACCGCCTGCGTGCGCGCGGCGACGAAGACCGCGCGCTTGAGCCCGCCGCTCCCTTCGACCGACGCCTGCGCCGCCAACCGCCCGATGCCTCCCGCGCTGAGCACCGCCGCGGTGCCCGCGAAGATCGCGGTGAAGCGCAGGTCGACGATCCAGGGAACGCTCGGATCACCCAGGCCGAGATGCGCGAGCACCCACACCGTCGCGGCGACCAAGGGGACGATCACCACCGCGCCGATCGCCACCCCTTTCCAGAAGGCGAACGGGGGCGGCCGCGGCTCCCGCGCCGCTTTCCCGAGCGATCGCCTACGCTTCCGCCCCTTGCCGCGCACCTCCTCGGCGGAGGCCGGCACCGTCGGTGCGCGGGGCTCCTCGCTCACCGCCCGGCCCCGAGCAGGAAGGATTCCACTTCGAGTACCGTAGCATGCACAATCCCCCCGAGGCCTCCATGGTCGCAAACTCCCCCTCGAACAATCCGCCTCGCCCGTACTCCGCCGCGCATTTCGCGCTCGAGCTGGATCAACGCAAGGGCAACATCGGCTTCTTCCAGTCGATCGAGGGTGGCGGCGTCACCGCGGAGGTGATGTCGACGCAGTTCGGGGACAACTACGACATCTGGCGTCAGCTCGGGAAGCCCAAGTACGAGGACTTCAAGATCAAGACCGGCATGTCGATGTCGTTCGAGTACTACGCGTGGATCTCGGACTTCTTCAAGGGCGTGCCCCACCGCAAGTCGGGCGCGATCCTCGCGTGCGACTTCCATTGGAAGGAGCGCGCGCGCCGCGAGTTCACCGACGCGATCATCACCGAGCTCGCGTTCCCCAAGCTCGAGGGCAACGACAAGGGCGCCGCGTACATGGTCTGCACGATCGCGCCCGAGAAGATGGAGTTCAAGAAGGGCTCCGGCGAGACGTTGAAGTCGAACGAGAACCTGCGGAACCAGCAGCTGTGGACCGCGTCGAACTTCGACTTCACGATCGACGGCTTCGATCCGCAGCTCGTCGACGTCACCAAGGTCGACGGCTTCTCGATCAAGACCAAGCCGATCGAGTACCACTACGGCGAGTCGCGCCACCCGTGGAAGATCCCCGGCCGCATCGAGTGGCCGAACATCAACTTCTACGTGCCCGAGGTCCACGCGGGCCCGCTGATCGACGACTACATGAAGCAGGCGGCGAAGGGCGAGCCGCTCTCGCCCGGCCGCGGCGCCTTGCTCACGGTGAAGGACAACTCGCAGTGCGAGCTCTTCAACGTGAAGATGGTCGGCTGCCGGATCAAGTCGGTGCAGCCCGACGCCAGCAACTCGACGTCGGAAGAGATCAAGCTGGTCAAGTTCGAGATGGCGGTCGAGGCGATGGAGTTCCACTGGCTCACCGAGCCGGAGTGAAGCCGAGTGAGCGGCGGAGGCGTGGGGCAGCGCTGAGGCACGGAGTGCCGAACCAAGGGCACCGCGCTTCGCGCGGGCCCGAGGACGCGGGGCAGCACCCGCGCCGGAGCCGCCGGGATCAAGAAAACTTGCGCACCACGATCCCGGGCGGGAGAGTGGGCGCATGGAACCCGAGACCGTCTACTCCAGCGCGATGACGCCGAACCCGGCGTCGGCCCTCGACGTGCTCGCGTTCATCCTGACGCCGGCCGCCGCGTTCGCCCCGACGGGCGATGACGAGGAGCTGGCCGCCGTCGCCGAGCTTCTCGGATCCGCAAAAGAAGAAGCGGTCCGTCGCTGGCAAGATCTACGAGCCGAGCCGCGCATCAACTGATCTGCTAGCTTCCGGCCGATGGCCCGAAGCAAGGTCGCCGTACTCCGCGTCTCGCCCGATCGCGTCCTCGAGGATCTCGATCGCCTGCACGACCTCGCCGACGTGAGCTCCGCGCTCGCACCCGGCGCGCAGACGATCCTCAAGGACAACATCTCGTGGCACTTCCCGTTCCCGGCGGCGAACACCACGCCGTGGCAGCTCGAGGGCACGGTCCGCGCGCTGCGCTCGCGCGGCTACGACGATCTGGTCTGCGTGCAGAACAAGACCGTCGTCACCGACGCCTTCAAGGGCGAGGATCTGAACGGCTACGTCCCGATCTTCAAGGCCTACGACATCCCGGTCCGCTACAACTTCAAGCCCGAGGACATGACGTGGTCGGTCTACCGGCCGACCGCGAAGATGAACGTCCTCGACAAGATCTTCCCCGAAGGGATCCTGATCCCCGACGCGTTCCACGGCACCAACATCGTCCACTTGCCGACGGTGAAGTGCCACATCTACACGACGACCACCGGCGCGATGAAGAACGCGTTCGGCGGCCTGCTCAACACGCATCGCCACTACACGCACTCGTGGATCCACGCGACGCTCGTCGATCTCCTCGCGATCCAGAAGGAGATCCACTCGGGCTTGTTCGCGGTGATGGACGGCACCACCGCGGGTGACGGCCCGGGCCCGCGCACGATGCGCCCGATGATCAAGAACGTGATGCTCGCGTCGTCGGATCAGGTCGCGATCGACGCGGTCGCGGCGTCGATGATGGGCTTCGATCCGATGAGCCTCGAGTACATCCGGCTCGCCGACGAGCAGGGGCTCGGGCACGGCCGCCGCGAGGACATCGAGGTCGTCGGCGACACCCAGCTCGCCGACGAGCGCTGGGGCTTCACGGTCGGCGACAACGGCGCGTCGATGGTCGGCGACATCATGTGGTTCGGACCGCTCAAGCGGTTGCAGAAGCTCTTCTTCCACACGCCGCTCGTGAACGTCTTCGTCGCGGGCAGCGAGGCCTATCACGACTACTACCGATGGCCGCTGCGCGATCGGAAGACGTTCGAGGCGTGGAAGCAGGCGACCACGTGGGGCCAGCTGTTCGAGCGCTACCAGCGCGAGGGCACGCTCGCGTCGCCGACCGCCGCCGCGCGCACGGCCTGAGTCAGTCGTCGGGCTCGTCGAGGAGCCCGCGCATGCGATCGACCGCCTGCGCGTGCAGCCGGCTCGCCCACGACTTCGAGATGCCGAGCTC
>DATJIA010000171.1:0-25672 GCA_035493675.1 Kofleriaceae bacterium
CGGCGACTACGATCGAGCTGCCGCGAACGCGCGCGCCGCGCTCGCGATCTACGATCGCGCACCGGGTCAGCTCACGAGCGAAGCAGCGCTGCGCGAGCTCCGCTACAGGGCGCTCATCGTGGGAGCCCGAGCGTTGGAAGCGACCGGACGCGGCGAGGACGCTTTTTCGCTTATGTCGGAGGCGATCCGCTCGTTTCCGGATCGCTCGATCAACGGCGCGCAGTTCGATCCGACCGCGGTCGCGCTGTTCCGAAAAGTGAAGCAAGAGCTCTCGAAGCAAGGCGCTGGCACGATCGACATCAAGGTCGACGATCCGGCCGCCACGGTGTTCATCGACGAGCAGTTCGTCGCGTCGGGCTCTGCGCATCTCGAGAAGCTCGCGCCCGGGCCCTATCGCGTCTATGTGACCAAGGGCAAGGAGACCGGCCGCGTTCGCGACGTGGATCTCGCTCCAGGGACGTCACTGACCATCGATGTGCCGTGGACGCTCGAGGCGGCGTTCCGAAACACGTCGAACGGGCTCGTCCTCGAGACCCACGGCGCCGACAACAGCAAGACGATCGAGCTCGCGGTCCGGCTCGGTCATGCCCTCGGTGCGAGTTCCGTCGTCCTCCTCTCGATCCAGCCGCTCAACGGTCGCCGCGCGATCGTCGGCTACTCGATCGACGTCGAGTCGCAGAGCAAGGCGTTCGCAGCGGTCCAGATCGATCCCGTCACTCCATCGTCCGCGACGCTCAAGAAGCTCGCTGCACTCCTCGGCGGCGACAAGAGCGTCACTTTTCCCGAGCTGATCACGAAAGAACCGGCACGCGAAGACCTCATCACCGCACGGTCCGACGTACCACCGGGTCCGAGTCATACGAGCGCCCTCGTCCTCGGTGGGTTGGGGCTCGCAGCCCTCGTCGCGGCCGGCGGGTTCGAGCTGTCGTCGCGCGATACCTACGGCGAATCCCAACGCGAAGCCGACGATGCCCGCCAGCATTTGCTCTACGACTCGGCGAACTCGAAATACAAGGTCGCCCAGGCGTTCGCGATCGGCGGAGCAGTCTCTATCGTCGCGGCCGCCGTGCTCTGGATTCATGCGCGGCCAGAGCATGCGGGTGCGCCCGTGGCGTTCGTGCCTTCGGTCGAAGCTGATTCGATCGGCTTCGCGGCGATGGGGAGCTTCTGACGTGCGCGCGCGATACGCTCTCCTCGTCGTCCTAGCGGCGTGCAACCTGAGCTACCCGGCTGACGTCGCCGTCGACGCGAACCGAGATGCGGCGGCCGGCGACTCCGGCTTCGCCGATGCCGCGCCGGGCACGATCGCGGTCCATGTTGCGAACGCGCGATCCTTCGTCCGCCAGGGCGGATCCGTCTCGATCCCGATCACGCTCTCTCGCGGCGCGGGCGTCGACAGTGACGTCACGATCACGGTGACCTCTCCTCCCCTCAGCGTGCAATTCGATGCGCTCACCATTCCGACCGGGCAGTCTTCGGGTCAGCTCGTCGCGCACGCCGACGCGGCGGCGCCCTATGCGCGCGCGACCAGCACCGTCCATGCGGCAGCAGGGACAGCGGCGTCCATGGACACGCTCGAGATCGACGTGATCGGCAATCCGGGCGCGGTCGACACCACGTTTGGACCAAACGGCACGGTAGAGGTCGGTGCTTCGAATGCGACGCCCGTCGCGATCTTCGCCCAAAGCGACCGTGTGGTCGCCGTGCAGATCGCAAGGCCCAGCGCGTCCGGTGTACAGCTGACACGGCTGTTACGCGACGGCTCGGCCGACTCGACCTTCGGCACGAGCGGTGTGTACTACGACGAGCTTTCGTCGACGACCCTGACGAACTTCACGACGCTCGCAGCCACCACGCGTCCTGACGGTCGCTTCTTCCTCGCCGGATCGGGCAGCAATGCTGGCACCGAGTCGCCGTTCGTGGTGGGCGTCACCGCCGACGGACTCGCGGACACCAACACACCGCCCGTCGACCTCGCAATCGCCGACGTGCGCGTCCGTGCCGTGCTCGCGTTCGACACGGATTGGGTGATCGCCGGGTGGAAAGGCTCGAACCCGGCGGTGGCCGATGCGTACCTCAAAGGCAGCAAAGACAGCGTCCTTCCGGAGACGATCTACAGCTCCTCGGGATTCCAGGAATTCAAGGCCCTCCTCTCGCAGACGCAGGGGCGCATCGTGGCCGTCGATGGCGACGCGAGCACGACGTTGCAGTTCGCGGTGCGTCGATACGACAACACGGGCACAGAGGACACGAGCTTCCAGCAGAGCTTCCCCGAGCCAACGATGAAGCCCTACGTGCTCGGCGTGGCACCCGACCCGCACGGCTTCGTCGCGTGGGGCAGCGGCGGAGGGCCGTTGGCGACTGGGGTCCACACGGTCATGGCGATGTGGCGATCTCAAGATACGGGCGCGTCGGATACGACGTTCGGCCCCACCTCGAAGGGCGTTTACGAGAGCCCCGCGACTACTCGAGGTCAGATCGCGGTGGCCGTCGTCCCTAACCCGACGGACGGAGGCTACTTCCTGATCGGCTACGACGTCGATGTGTCGACGAGCGTCGGGAACGACTACGTATTGGAGATGGTCAAGCTCGATCCCAACGGTCTTCCAGACACCGCGCTGGGCACGCAAGGCGTCATTCGAGACACCGCCATCACGTTGCAACCGATCGCCGCTGCGACCCGCACCGATCATCGCGTCGCCGTGCTCGGGATCGAGGACTTCGGCGGTGTGAAGAAGCTCGTCGTGCGCGCGTACTTCTACTAGCGGCGGCGGGCGAAGGTGGCGCGCGGGTGGCCGGCGAGGTCGGCGCGGGTTTCGGCGGGCGTGAAGGCGGAGGTCGCGTCGAGGAGGGCGCGGACCGCGGGGGCTTGATCGAAGCCGTGCTCGACGGCGAGGAGGCCGCCGGGCGCGAGGTGCGGAGGCGCGAGCGTGGCGATGCGGCGGAGGAGATCGAGGCCGTCGGCGCCGCCGTCGAGCGCGAGGCGCGGCTCGGCGCGCACCTCGGGAGAGAGCGTGGCGATGTGCGACGTCGGGATGTAGGGCGGGTTGGAGACGATGAGATCGAAGGGAGGATCGGAGGCGATGGGATCGAAGAGATCGCCGGTGCGCACCTCGACGCGATCGGCGACGCCGTGGCGCGCGGCGTTGGCGCGCGCGATCGCGGCCGCCTCGGGCGAGAGATCGATCGCGATCCAGCGCGAGGCGCGGAGCTCGCGCGCGAGCGTGATCGCGATCGCGCCGGTGCCGGTGCCGAGATCGAGGCCGCGCAGCGGCGCGCTGCGATCGGCGACGGAGGAGGTCACGAGCTCGATCAACGTCTCGGTGTCGTGGCGCGGGATGAGGACGTTGCGATCGACGGTGAACGGCAGCGACCAGAACTCCTGATCGCCGACGAGGTACGCGATCGGCTCGCCGGCGAGGCGGCGCTTGATCAGCTCGCGGATCGCGGTGAGCTCGGCGTCGCCGAGCGGCTTGTCGAAGCCGGTGTAGAGCTGGACGCGCGAGCAGCGCAGCGCGTGCGCGAGCAGGACCTGCGCCTCGAGGCGGGCGGCGTCGATGCCGCGGTCGGCGAACTTCTTCGTCGTCCACTCGAGGACGGCGAGCACGGTCCAGGTCTCGGGCACGAGGGCTCGTCGTATCACGCTCGGCCGCGCAGGAGCAGCATGAGATCGGCGTGATTCACGCCGGTCGCGCCGGTGACGAGCGCCGCGCCGCCCGCGGACAGAACTGTGCCGGAATCGAACGCGGCGAGCGCTTCGGCCGGGCGGACGAGCGAGGCCCACGTCGATCCGGAAACGATCGCGCCCGCGGCGGGGCCGGTGCCGTCGATGCCGTCGGTGCCGGCGGCGAGGAAGGCGACGTCCGGCACGCCGGACAGCGCGCGCGCGACCAGCAGCGCGAGGTGCTGCGCGCGCCCGCCGTTGCCGGGCGCGGGCGGCAGCGCGAGCGTCGGCTCGCCGGCGAAGACGAGCAGCCGCGGACCCGGACGTTTGATTTCGGCAGAGATCCGCGCGGCGACCGCCGTGACGTCGCCGGTGACGTGGTCGTCGATGATTTCGGCCGAGATCCCGCGCGCGGCGGCGGCAAGGGCGGCGGCGCGCGCCATGTCGGAGATGCCCGCGATCACGAGTGTCCGGCCACCGGACGCGGCGACGGTCGGCCCGGAGCCGACCACGCGCGGGTCGTCGCCGACCACGTCCGAGCAGACGAGCGTCGTGACCGGCGCGGCGGACAGCGCGGCGAGCTGTCCGCCCTTGATCGCGGACAGCGACGTCCGGACACGGTTGATCTCGGCGATCGGTGCGCCGGACATGACCGCCTGCCGGACACGCGCGATCTTCGCGGACAGCGAGAGCCCCGGACGCGGCACGGCGGCGAGCGCCGACCCGCCGCCGGACACGAGCGCGAGCAGCGCGTCCGACGCCGGCAGAGATCCGACGAAGGCCATCAGCGCCCGGCCCGCCGCTTCGCTGCGCGCGTCCGGCACCGGATGCGCGCCGACCAGCACGGGCCACGGCGCCGACGCATCCGAGGAAGGCGCGACGATCAAGCCGCGCGTCGCGATCGACGCCGCGCCGCGCGCCATCGCGATCGCCGCCTTGCCGAGCGCGATCGCCGCGACCGATCGCCCGCCGAAATCGAGCGAGCCGAGCGCGTCGCGCACGCGCGTCTCCGGATCCATTCGCGCGACCGCTTCGACGAAGAGCTCGCGAAGCGGCGCGCCGATCACAACGCGAGCACCCGGTTGATGCGCGCGATGCCGTCCTCGAGGCGCGCCTCGTCGACGGCGGTGAAGCACAGGCGCGCGTACGCGCCGAACTGCGACCCGAACGCGACGCCGGGCGCGAGCAAGACGCCGGCCTCCGCGAAGCGCTCGAGCACCGGTTGGCAATCACCGCCCGGCGACCACGATCGCAGATCGAGGAAGAGATACGTCGAGCCCTCGGGCACCGCGCACGGCGCCTTGATCATCGCGAGCGCGCGATCGCGGGCCGCGCGATAGCGCGCGCGCGCCGCGCCCAAGAACTCCGCGCCGCCGTCGAGCGCCGCGTGCGCCGATCGCTGCAGCGCGTGCGGCACGTTGTAGACGGTGTGGTTGACCATCTTGCGCATCGCCGCGATCGCCGCCGCCGGCCCCGCCGCATACCCGACGCGCAGGCCCGCCTGCGCGTAGCCCTTCGAGAACGAGAAGACCGTGATCGTGCGCTCCGCCATCCCGGGCAACGCGCCGATCGATCGATGCGCGCCGTCGTAGACGTAGTCCTCGTAGACCTCGTCGGCCAGCACCCACAGCCCGTGACGATCGGCGACCGCGGCGATCGCGCGCAGCTCGTCGTCGCGCAGCACGGCGCCGTCGGGGTTGTTCGGCGTGCACACGTAGAGCGCGCGCGTCTTCGGCGTGACCTTCGCCGCGAGCGCGTCGCCGAAAGCCGCGCCGCGCACCGACGAGACCTCGACCGGCACGAGGTTCCGCGACAACGCGATCCCGCGGATCAGCGGCCAGTGCGGCGCCGGCAAGAGGATCTCGTCGCCGGGATCGCACACCGCGCCGAGCGCGCACCACAGGGCGTGGGTCGCGCCCGCCGCGATCTGCACGCCCGACGCGCCGACCGCGAGGCCGTTCGAAGCCGCGACCTTCGCCGCCAACCGCTCGACGAGCGGGTGCCAGCCCGCCGCAGGGCCGTAGTGATAGATGTCGCGATCGCCCGCCGACTCGAACGTGTGCGCGATCTTCTCGAGCCGCGAGCACGCCGGCGGACCCATGTGCGTGTCGCCGATCTGCAGCGTGATCACGTCGCCGGAGAAGCCGGCCAGCTTTTCGTAGAGGCGGGCGAAGATCGAGAGCGGCATCGCGTCCGCGGCGGCGGACAGGCGGGGTGACGTCATTCGCTTCCTCCAACGTATCACAGCGCATCGCTTTACCGCGTAGCCCTGCTCGGGCTACGGTCCGCGCGATGTCCACGGAGCGCGACGCCGCAGGGCGCCCGTTCTCGACCTTCGAGCTGTGGGTCGTGACGCTCGTGTGCCTCGCGTTCCTCCTGCCCGGCATCTGGAGCTACTCGCTCATCGATCCGTGGGAGACGCACTACGGCGAGGTCGCGCGCCGCATGCTGCGCGATCACGACTGGGTCCACACCGACTGGCAGCACGAAGGCTTCCGATCGAAGCCGGTGCTGACGTTCTGGCTGATGGCGTCGTCGATGAAGCTGTTCCACGTCGCGCCCGACGGCGGCTACTCCGGCGAGATGGTGTCGTCGGGCTGGATCATGTTCGTCGTGCGCTTGCCGTTCGTGCTGGTCGCGACCGCCGCGCTCGTCGCGGTGTGGAAGATGCTCGCGACCTTGGTCTCGCGTCGCGTCGCGTACCTCGCGATCATCGCGATCGCCTCCTGCCCGTTCTATTGCCTGGTCGCGCGTCAGGCGATCACCGACATGCCGCTCGCCGCGTGCCTGATGGGCGCGATGGCCGCGTTCGCGATGGCGACCGAGTCGGGCGACGCGCCGCTGCGCCCGCGCTGGAGGATCAAGGGCTACACGATCGACTCGCGCCACGTCTTCTTCCTGATCGTCGGCGGCTTCGTCGTCGCGCAGGCGCTCTACTACTTCTTCTACTTCCTCGGCGCGTGGGGCATGAAGCCGCTCGCGATCAAGTTCGCGCCGTGGATGCCGCACCCCGCCCTGCTCGTCTCGGGCGCGATGCTGATCATCCTCGCGGGCCTGCACTCGTACATCGGTCCGTTCTCCGTCCTCTCGCTGCCGCCGATCCTCGTCTGGCTCGCGATGAACCAGCAGCGCCGCCCCGCGGTGCTGTTCCTGGTCGCGACCGCGCTCGTGTGGTTCGGCTACGCGGCGTATCGCTACTCGCACCCGATCGTGCAGCGGCTCTGGCGCATGCTGCCGATCAAGACCGAGCGCCAGGTCCACATGCTGTGGTTCTGGGCGCTGCTCGGCGTCTCCGTCCTCGCGAAGGGCCCGCCCGCGGTCGCCGTCGCGGGCGTCGCGTGCGCGTTCTACGTCGTCCTCTTGCACAAGTGGCGCGCGCTCCTCGACGGCGAGTACGAGATCAAGCGCGGCATCCTGATCTTCCTCGTGATCGCGATCCCCTGGCACGTCGTCATGTGGATGCGCGACGGCCAGGCCTTCATCAACGAGTACATCGGCACGCACCTGCTCTCGCGCGCGTCGGTCGCCGAGCTCGGATCGAAGGGCACCTTCGACTACTACCTGCCGCAGATCGGCTACGGCATGTACATCTGGGCGGCGCTGCTCCCCGGCGCGCTGGCCGCGGTCGTGCTCCGCACCGGCACGCGCACGCGCGAGGATCGCGTGCGCATCCTCGTCGCGCTGTGGGCGATCGCCGCGGTCGCCTTCTTCTGCATCATCCAGACGAAGTTCCACCACTACATCCTCCCCGGCATCCCCGCGTTCGCGATCCTCGTCGCGTTCTGGATGGACGACGTGCTCGCCGGACGCGAGCGCACGCCCGCGCTCTACGCCGTGCTCGGCGCCGCGATCTGCCTGCTCATCGCGCGCGATCTGATGTGGACCGAGAAGTCGTGGATCGAGATGTTCGTGTTCCGCTACGACCGGCCGTGGCCGACGCAGGAGCCGTGGCAGGTCGACGCGACCGACGGCTTCCTCGGCCTCGGCCTCGCCGGCGCCGGCGCGATCCTGCTGTTCGCGTTCCCGTCGCGCTTTCGCGCGTTCGCGGTCGCGTTCACCTGCGCCGCCGGCCTCGCGGTCGGCTTGTGGGCGATGCACGTGTACATGCCCGTCGCCGGCACCCACTGGGGCCAGGGCGACGCGATCCGCAACTACTACGAGCAGCGCGAGATCTACGGCATGCGCGTCGTCTACTACGATCGCTACGCGCTCGAGCGCGACTGGAACGGCACGACGACGTGGACGATCGAGACCTTGGTCCCCGATCACATCTTCGTCGGGCAGCCGATGGCGCTGCGCGTGACGCTGCGCGATCCCGAGGATCGCCAGACGATCGGCGAGGCGCGCGTGCGCGGCACCGTCTCCGCGGTCCACGATCACTCGATCGATCTCGCGCTCGATCCCGCCGACGCGAAGCAGCCGATGATGCTGCTCGCGAAGGCGAAGGACCTGCGCGAGTCGGCGAAGCCGACCGTGTACTGGGTCGACGCCGATCGCTTGATCGCGTGGCAGCTCTACTGGCGCGGCGAGGTCTTCTGGAGCGGCGACGAGGTCTGGGGGCCGCTGCCGGATCTGCGCGCCGACTGGCAGCTCGAGACCAACAACCAGGGCATCAACAAGCTGCTCGCGGATCCGGTCGCGTCGCCGCCGGGCCGCCGCTACTTCGTGATCACCGAGGCGGGCCGCATCTCCGGCCTGAAGGCGCTGCTCCCGGCGCAGCACGCCGACGGCACGCCGAGCCCCGCGCGCGACACGTTCGAAGTCCTCGATACGACGTCCAACAAGTTCAGCCTCTGCGCGTTCGTCTTGTAGCGATCGCTGCAACCGGCGGCCGCGTCACGGAGTCGTAAGGGCTAGATCCGACGACGCTCTGGCGCGTGGAAGGGAAATGCTATGCTGGTTGTTAGGTCTCCGATGATCAGCGACGGCATGTCCGCGATCCGCGGCCTCGTCGGGAGGGCCCGGACGCGGTTGCGCTTGCAGGGTGCGCTCGAGGGGGCAACGACCGCCTCGATCCTCTCCAGCGCAGGTGTCCTCGCCACCGTGTACGGGCTCCGCACAGGTGCACTCACATCCGCGACGGCGACATTCCTGTTCGTCGCGTGCGCGCTCGTGATCGCGGCCGGCGCCGCGATCGGCGCGGCTCGGCGCATCGACGACGAGCGCATCGCGCGCCGGATCGATCGCGCGAGCGGGCTCGCCGATCGCTTGTCGACCGCGGTCGCGTTCGAGGCCGCGCTGCCGGCCTCGGCCGAGGAGGCCGAAGAGACTCGCGAGCTGATGGCCGCCGCGATCCGCGACGCCGTGCGCGCCGCGCCGCGCGCGGACATCGTCGCCGCCGCGCCGTACGCGGTCCCGAAAGACGCGCGCGCCGCCGGCATCTTCGCGGTCGTGTGCACCGCGCTCGCGCTGATCGGCGTGCGCACCCCCGATCGCACGCCGAGCCTCATGGGCGCGTTCCCGAACTTCGGGCGCCCGGGCGCGAAGATCCTGCTCAAGGGCAAGAACCTCCACGAGACGGTCGCGCGTCCCGTCGAGCACGCGTCGCTGCGAACGGATCTGGTGGTGGGCGCCGCAGGCGCGCCCACGATGCGCGCCGACGCCGCGCCGATGATCGTGACGCTCGGCCGCGCCGAGGGCTCGATGCAGATGAAGGTCCTCGACTGGCAGTCCGACGGCATCACCGTCGAGGTGCCGCTCGACGCGCCTCCGGGCGAGACCGAGATCGCGGTGTGGCTCGACGGTCCCGACGGCAAGACCAAGGTCGGCCCGGTCGCGTTCACGGTCGTCGATCCGAAAGACGCGCGCTACCACAGCGAGGACGCCGTCGAGCTCACGCCCGACGAGAAGGACTACGTCAAAGATCTGATCAACCAGATCCGCATGGCCGCGAAGGACGATCCGACGCAGGACCTCGACAAGTTCGCCGACAAGATGCAGCAGCTCCTCGATCAAGCGGAGCGCGGCGAGCTGACCAAGGAGCAGCTGATGGAGGCGCTCCAGAAGGCCGAGGACGAGCTGCACAAGGGCGAGGAGCCCGAGGCCGCCGAGGTCAACAAGGATCTCGCCGATACCGGCAAGGAGCTCGAGAAGAACCAGCTCACCAAGGAGCTCGGCCAGGCGCTCGAGAAGGGCGATCTCGAGAAGGCGCAGCAGGAGCTCGAGAAGCTCGCCGACAAGCTCGACAAGAACCAGGTCTCCGACAAGGACAAGCAGGAGATCGCGAAGGCGATGGACAAGGCGGCGAAGGCCTTCGATCAGAAGGAGAAGGACCGCCAGGACATGCAGAAGCAGCAGAAGGACCAGGCGCAGAAGGACATCCAGGAGATGGAGCGCCGCCTGAAGGATCCGCAGACCAAGCCCGACGAGAAGGCGGAGCTCGAGCGCCGCCTCGAGGAGAAGAAGCGCGACCTGAAGAAGCTCGAGAAGAACGACGAGCAGAAGCAACAGAGCGAGCAACGTCGCGCGCTCAAGCGCCTCCACAAGGACATGGAGAAGGCGGCGGAGAACCTGAACCAGAAGCCGCAGAGCCAGCAGCAACAGCAACAGCAGCAGCAGCAGGCGTCACGCAACTTGAAGGACGTCGCGCGCGAGACCGGCAAGGTCGACAAGGATCAGCGCAAGACCGGCGCGCAGCAGAAGGCGCAGTCGCAGATGGACGATCTCAAGGAAGCGCTTCGCCGCGCCAAGCGCCGCGGCTCGAAGGGCCCCGAGGATCCGTTCAACAAGAACGGCAAGGAGTCGGACTTCGCGAAGCGCGCCGGCGGCGGCAAGGGCTCGAAGCAGGCGTGGAAGCAAGGCCAAGGTCAGGGCCAAGGCCAAGGTCAGGGCAAGGGCCAGAACGGTCAGGGGCAGAACGGCGGCCAGAACGGTCAGCCGAACGGCCCGTCGAACGACTGGGGCGACGGCCACGATCCGAACCTCACCGGCGATCCGACCGCGATGAGCGGCAACGACACCGACAAGTCCGAGCAGGGCCTGCAGGGATCGAAGGGCTCGTCCAAGCGCGAGACGATCCTCGCGGCCGCGCAGAAGGGCTTCGCGTCGTCGCAGTACAAGAAGGTCTACGCCGAGTACGACGGGCGCATCGAGGAGGTCATGAAGACGGAGAAGGTGCCGCCCGCGTACAAGTACTACGTCAAGAAGTACTTCAATAAGATCAAGCCGCACGAGATGCCGGAAACGGCGCCTTGAACAGGAGCGAGTAGATGAGCAGCGCCGCCGCCGCGCAACCGCGCGACATCGAGGAGACCGTCTCCACCTTCACGTCCGATCTGCGCCGCCTGCGCGACGAGATCGGCAAGATGATCGTCGGCCAGGATCCGATCGTCGAGGGCGTCCTCATGTGCCTCTTGGGCGGCGGTCACGCGCTGCTCGAGGGCGTGCCCGGCCTCGGCAAGACGATGCTCGTGCGCACGCTCGCCGTGTGCATGCACGCGAACTTCTCGCGCATCCAGTTCACGCCCGACCTCATGCCCGCCGACATCGTCGGCACCAACGTCATCGTCGAGGATCACGGTGGCAAGCGCTTCGAGTTCCAGCGCGGCCCGATCTTCGCGAACATCGTGCTCGCCGACGAGGTCAACCGCGCCACGCCGAAGACCCAGTCGGCCTTGCTCGAGGCGATGAGCGAGGGCTCGGTGACCGTCGCGAAGCAGACCTACTCGCTCGAGAAGCCGTTCTTCGTCCTCGCGACCCAGAACCCGCTCGAGATGGAAGGCACCTACCCGCTTCCGGAAGCGCAGCTCGATCGCTTCTTCATGAAGCTGGTCGTCGAGTTCCCGACCGGCGACGAGCTGCACACGATCCTCGATCGCACGACGACCGATGAAGTGCCGCAGCCCCAGCCCGTGATCGACAAGCCGCGCGTGATGCTGATGCGCGATCTCGTCCGCAAGGTGCCGCTCGCGCGCACGATCCAGGACTACGCCGTGCGCGTCTTGCAGGCGACCCACCCGGATACGCAGCACGCGACGCCGATGTCGAAGAAGTACCTGCGCTACGGCGCGTCGCCGCGCGGCCTGCAGGCGATGATCCTCGCCGCCAAGATCCGCTCGCTCCTCCAGGGCCGCTACGCGGTCGCGATCGACGACATCCGCGCGGTCGCGCCGCCGACGCTCCGCCACCGCTTGATCCTCAACTTCGAGGGCGAGGCCGAGGGCATCGACGCCGACGCGATCGTCAGCGAAGTCTTGAAGGACACGCGCGAGGCCTGATGGCGTTGCTCCGCCCCAGGCGCGTCGAGCGCGGGCCTCGACGGGCTGCGACTCCCGCGGCGCGCGATCCACGCGTCGCCGATCGCAGCGCGCTCTTCGACGATCGCTTCCTGAAGACGCTCGAGCACCTGCACATGGTGTCGCGCAAGGTCTTCGCGGGGAACCTGCGCGCCGAGCGCCGCACGCGCAAGGTCGGCGGCGGCATCGAGTTCGCGGATCACCGCACCTACTCGCGCGGCGACGACTTCCGCTACATCGACTGGAACCTGTACGGCCGCATCGACAAGCTCTTGCTCCGCCTCTTCGAGGAAGAGGAGGACCTGCACATCTACATCATGGTGGATTGCAGCGACTCGATGGCGATCGGCACGCCGCCGAAGATGCACTACGCGATGAAGGTCGCGGCCGCGCTCACGTACATCGGCCTCGCCAACCTGGATCGCGTCGCGATCATCCCGTTCGGCGACAAGCTGCTCGGCCGCCTGCCGCCCGCGCGCGGCAAGAACCGCATCCACCGCGTCTTCGAGTTCCTGCGCACGTGCGAGATCGGCGGCAAGACCGAGCTGGCCGAGTGCGCGAAGACGTTCGTCACGCAGAACAAGCGCCGCGGCATGGTCGTCGTGATCAGCGACTTCTACGATCCCGACGGCTTCGAGCAGGGCATCAACACGCTCCGCTACAACAAGTTCGAGCCGTTCGTGCTCCAGGTCTACGACCTGCGCGAGGCGGATCCCGAGCTGCACGGCGATCTCGCGCTGGTCGACTGCGAGACCGGCGACACGCGTGAAGTGACGGTGTCGCGCTCGTTGTTGGAGGCGTACAAGCGCGAGCACGCGAAGTACTGCGAAGAGCTCGAGGCCTTCTGCACCAAGCGCGCCCTGCCCTTCTTCCGCACGCACACCGCGCTGCCGTTCGAGGAGCTGATCCTCCGCATCTTCCGCAGCGGAGGCTTCCTGCGATGAGCCTGCTCGGGCCCATCCCGATGAACGTCCTGCTCTACTTCGGAGCGGGCGCCGCGCTGCTCGCGGTCACCGCGTACATCATCAAGATGCGGCGGCGCCGCTTCGAGGTGCCGTTCTCGGCGCTGTGGCGCCGCGTGATCGATCAGCGCGATCCGAACTCGCTCTGGAAGCACCTCAAGCGGCTCTTGTCCCTGCTCTTCATCCTCTTGATCCTCGCCATCGTCTTGTTCGCGGCGGCGGGGCCGATGTGGGGCGTGAGCGATCACGACGCGAAGAACGTCGTGATCCTCCTCGACGCCAGCGCGTCGATGAAGGCGAAGGACGGCGACAAGGACGGCACCCGCACGCGCTTCGACGACGCCAAGAAGAAGGCCGAAGATCTGATCGACTCGATGGGCGGCGGCGACACCGCGATGGTCATGCGCATGGACGGGCAGACCACGCCGCTCGGCCGCTTCAGCTCCGACGGCCCGATGCTGAAGAAGCTCGTCGAGGGCGTCCTACCGACCGACACGCCCGCCGATCTGCACCGCGCGCTCGGCGCCGCCGCCGACGCGCTCCGCGATCGCAAGAACCCGCTGATCGTGATCATCTCCG
The DNA here is from genome assembly GCA_035493675.1 of Kofleriaceae bacterium. Classification (GTDB taxonomy): domain Bacteria; phylum Myxococcota_A; class Polyangia; order Haliangiales; family Haliangiaceae; genus JAIOQA01. The sequence continues at coordinate 13,440 of DATJIA010000171.1, forward strand.
ACGGCGCGTTCCCCGCCGATCAGATCGCGCAGGCGCGCTGGATCGCGCCCAAGCCCGGCGCGCCCGAGGATCTCGCGTCGATCGATCTCACCGGCATGGACGTGCGCTACATCCCGGTCGGATCGCGCAGCGACAACGTCGGCATCGTCGCGTTCAACGTGCGCCGCTACGTCGACAACAAGGCCGCGTACGAGGTCTTCATCGAGGTCGAGAACTTCGGCACCGAGAAGACCGAGCGCAGGATCTCGCTGTTCGACGGCGAGCTCGAGATCTTCCCCGACGAGAACCACCCGTTCGAGCTCGCGCCCGCCGGCGAGCCAGGCGCGCGCGTGCGCAAGATCTACAAGGAGCTGCCGACCGGCGCGACCGGCCGCCTGCGCGCGCAGCTCTCGGTGCCCAAGGGCTTGGCGCCCGATCCGTTCCCGCTCGACGACGAGGCGTACGCGCTCCTGCCGACGCGCAAGATGATGCACGTGCTCATGGTGATGAAGCACGAGGACATCCCGCTGCGCGCGGCGCTCCTCACCTACGACAACATCGATCCCGAGGAGGCGACGCCGCAGGAGTACGAGGCCGATCACACGACCGCGTGGAAGCACGACGCGATCGTCTTCGACGACTGGGCGCCCGCCGAGCCGCCGCCGGTCAACGCGATCTACTTCCACCCCGACGCCGACAAGTCGCCGGTCGCGATCAAGAAGGACCTGAAGGATCCGCACGTCACCGAGATCGACGAGGCGCACCCGGTGATGCGCTGGATCGGCCTGTCCGACACCCACTTCGACGAGAGCCACGTGTTCGCGCCCGACAAGGGCAAGAACGAGCAGGCGCTCGCGTCGATGGCCGGCGATCCGATCCTCGTCGCCAAGCGCGATCAGGGCCACAAGTACCTGGTCTTCGGCTTCTCGCTGACCGGCAGCGACATCTACCTGCGCGTCGCGTTCCCGCTGCTCATGGTCAACGCGCTCGACTGGTTCGCCGGCGACGACGCCGACCTGCTCACGACCTACGCGACCGGCGTGCGCCAGCGCGTCGTCCTCGACGGCGGCGCGAATGTGCGCGAGGCCGAGCTGGTCGCGCCCGACGGCAAGACCAAGGTGATGACGCCGGTCGTCGACGGGCTCGCGACCTTCTACGCCGATCGCGTCGGCGTGTGGCGCGTCGCCGGCAAGCTGCCCGACGGGCACACGCTGCCGCCGATCGATCTCGCGGCCAACCTCGCCAACCCGATCGAATCGAAGATCGCGCCGGCCAAGAACCTCGTGCTCGGCGGCCAGAAGCTGCGCGAGCCCGAGCCGTTCGCGATGACGCGCAACCAGGAGCTGTGGATCTACTTCCTGATCGCCGCGGTCGCCCTCCTGTCGATCGAGTGGATCACCTACCACCGCAGGATCACCGTCTGATGTGGACCTCGCTCAAAGCCATGGCGAAGCCTGCGGTCCTGATCCGGATCTGGATCGCCGCGATCGCCGCCGCCGCGATCTGGATCGGGATCTCGGCGTGGATCGCGGACCGCGCGCAGATCGCGATCGATCTCGACGGCTTCGGCGTCGACCGCGTCGTCACGCTGCTCGCGCCGACGCGCCTGCACCTGATCGCGCTGGTGCCGTTCTTCTTCGTCGTGCGGGTCGCGTCGCTGACGGATCTCTCGCTGACGCAGCAGCTCCTGCAGGCGTCGCTGCGGTCGCTCGTGATCGCGGGCGTCGCGATCGCGCTGGCGCGGCCGTCGTGGATCACGCACGACGACAAGCTCGCGACGGTCGTCTTGGTCGACGTGAGCGACAGCGTGAGCGACAAGCAGCTCGCCGCGGCGCGCACCTACGTCGAGCAGCTCGACAAGGCCAAGGGCGACGGCTCGCTGCAGGTGATCACGTTCGCCGAGAAGCCGACCGTCGTGCGCGGCGGCGGCGAGGGCACGTTCGACACGTCGAAGATCGTGCGCCACTCGGGCGGCGGCGCCGGCACCGACGTGCAGGCCGCGATGCAGCTCGCCTACGGCCTGTACCCCGAGGGCCACCTGCCGCGCATGGTGATCGTCTCCGACGGCAACCAGACGCTCGGCGATCTCGCGATCGAGGCGTACCGCGCGAAGGACATGAACGTGAAGGTCTCGACCAAGACCTTCGCCGAAGATCGCGTCGACGAGGTGCGCGTCGTCGGCCTCAGCGTGCCCGATGATCTGAAGACGGGGCAGCCGTTCGAGGTCACGGCCGAGATCTGGTCGACGCACGAGGACAAGGCGACGCTCGCGCTGTCGCAAGACGAGTTCCCCAACGCGCTCGAGCCCTCGAAGCAGATCACGCTGCACGAGGGCGTCAACCGCGTGAAGTTCAAGTCGCAGGCGGCGCGCGCCGGCGCGGTCACGTATCGCCTGCGCCTGGCGAGCGTCGAGCACGACACCGAGAAGCAGAACAACGCGGCGGTGATCACCGCGCCGGTGAAGGGCAAGCCGAACATCCTGTACGTCGAGGGCGGCGTCCTGCGCGAGCCGGGCAGCGCCGGCTATCTGCAGCGCGCGCTCGAGCACGAGAACATGGACGTCGAGGTCCGCGGGCCGCGCGGCTTGCCGGCGAACCCGAAGGACCTCGAGAAGTACGATCTCGTCTTGGTCTCCGACGTGCCCGCGCAGTTCATGGGCGCGGGCCAGATGGCGGCGCTCGACACGTACGTCTCGCAGCTCGGCGGCGGCCTGATCATGGCCGGCGGCGAGGACTCGTTCGGCTCGGGCGGCTATCAGGGCACGCGCATCGAGCAGATCATGCCGGTCCGCTTCGACAGCGAGAAGACGCGCGAGCAACCCGACGTCGCGCTCGTGCTCGTGATCGATCGATCCGGCTCGATGCAGGGCGCGAAGCTCGAGAGCGCGAAGGAGTCGGCGCGCGTGACCGCGGAGGTCTTGCAGCCCGACGACATCCTCTCGGTCGTCGCGTTCGACAGCGAGGCGCAGGTCTACGTGCGGCCGCAGCGCGCGGCGAACAAGATGCGCATCTCGGCGGACATCTCGCGGCTGCAGGCGGGCGGCGGCACCAACATCTATCCCGGCCTGCGCGAGGCGTACGACATCCTCCAGCAGATCAACGCGAAGGTGAAGCACGTGATCGTGATGACCGACGGCGAGGCGCCGTACGACGGCATCGTCGATCTCGTGCAGGAGATGCGCGCGAACCGCATCACGGTCTCGGCGGTCGGCGTCTCGGGCGCGGATCGCAACCTGCTCTCGCTGATCGCCGACAACGGCGACGGCCACCTCTACATGGTCGACGACATCGGCGCGTTGCCGCGCATCTTCATGAAGGACACGACCGAGGTGCAGAAGTCGCAGCTCGTCGAGGACGCGATCCACGTGCGGGTCGCGAAGCAGGTCGAGATGATCGAGGGCACCGCGGTCGAGAGCGCGCCGCCGCTGCACGGCTACGTCTCGACCAAGCCGAAGCCGACCTCGGAGACCGTGCTCATCTCGGATCTCGGCGAGCCGATCCTCGCGCGCTGGCGTCACGGCGCGGGGACCTCGGTCGCGTGGACTTCGGACGTGAAGAACCGCTGGTCGACCGACTGGATCCGCTGGGGCGGCTACCCGAAGTTCTGGGGTCAGCTCGTGCGCACGTCGATGCGGCGCAAGGTCTACGACAGCTACGACCTGTTCGCGAAGGTCGCCGACGGCCGCGCGCAGGTCGTCGTCGACGCGATCGACTCCAGCGACAAGTTCGTCAACTCGCTCGACACCGAGCTCGAGGTGATCGATCCCGCGACCAACAAGCCCGTGCAGACCTTGCCGATGGATCAGCAAGCCGCCGGCCGCTACGTCGCCGACTTCCGCATCCAGAAGTACGGATCGTTCCTGCTGCGCGCGGTGCACAAGCGCGCCGGCAAGGTCGTCGCCGAGAGCGTGGGCAGCGTGTCGCTGCCCTACCCGCTCGAGTACCTGCGCACGACGCCGGATCCCGAGCCGCTGCGCCAAGCCGCGCTCGTCACCAAGGGCGTCGATCAAGCGCAGCCCGCCGACGTCTGGAAGCCGGTCCCCGGCGAGACGATCGCGTACACGCAAGACCTCTGGCCGTGGGTCCTCCTCGGCGTGATGGGCCTCTTCATCCTCGATCTCTACGCGAAGCGCGTGCGCCTGTTCGGCTACCGCACCGTGCGCTTCCGCTGAAGCTGCGCGAAACGCGCTCGCACGGCTGGCACGCGCGATGCTCCGCCGGCGATCATGCGTTCCGATCGCACCTCGCGTCTCCTCGCGTGCGGCGTCGCGGCGTCGCTCGTGTCCGTCGGGCTCGATCTCGTCTGTTCGGCGTTACAGCCCGGCTATCAGTACAGTCATCAGACGGTCAGCGAGCTGTCGGCGATCGGCACGCCGACGCGGCCGCTCTGGGTCGGCGTGATGACGCTCGTCTACGAGCCGTTGATGCTCTTGTTCGCGCTCGGGCTATGGCGCGCGGCGGGCGCGCGCTGGCGGCTGCGCGTGCCGGCGCTGCTCCTCGTCGTGATCTCGGTGGTCGGGCTCGCCTGGCCTCCGATGCACATGCGCGGCGAGCCGACCTCGCTCACTGACACGCTGCACATCGCGTGGACCGCGGCGTTCGGGCTCTTGTCGATGACGACGATGGCGATCGCGTCGGGCGCGCTCGGCCGCAGCTTCCGCGCCTTCACGCTCGTCTCGATCGCCGCGATCCTCGTCGCGGGCGCGGTGACCGGCTCGATGTCGCCGCCGATCCCCGAGGGCGGCGCGACGCCGTGGATCGGCCTCGTCGAGCGCGTGAGCGTCGACGGCTGGGCGTTGTGGATCGCGGTCTTCGCGGTGGCGCTGCGCCGCGCGCGTCAGTACAGGAACGACGCGGTCTCGCCGATGTCGAGGATCTTGACCCAACGCTCGGCGTGGTGGCGCGCGACCGCGGCCTCGACGAGCGGGCGCTCGTAGTCGGCGGGCTGGAAGAAGGTGCCGTAGTGGATCGGCACCATCCACTGCGCGTGGGTGTCGCGGAAGAGATCCATCGCGGCGTCGGGTGTCGCGTGCGCGGCGGCGCGCCAGCGCTCGATCCAGTGCGCGCGGCCGGCGGGCCCGACCGGGATGATGCCGACGTCGATGCGGAAGCGGCGCGCGAGCTCGCGCGACTGCGACGCGACGTAGCCGGTGTCGCCCGCGAAGTAGACCGTGCGATCGGCGACCTGGATCATCCAGCCGGTGTGCGCGTGCGAGTGCCAGAGATCGAACCAGTAGCGGGTGTCGCCGTGCGACGCGGGCACCGCGGTGATCGTGACGTCGCCGCGCGTCCACGACTGCCAGGTGTCGAGCGCGACGACGTCGTGCTGCGGGAGATCGCCGGGCAGGACCGCGGTGACGCCGGGCGGGACGAACAGCGGCGCGTCGTGCAGGCTTCGCAACGAGTCGAGATCGAGGTGATCGAAGTGCGAGTGCGAGATCAGGATGCCGTCGAGCGGCGGCAGCTCGCGCGGGGAGATCGCGGGCGCGACGGCGCGGCGCACGACGCCCGCGATGCGATCGGCGAAGTTCGGGTCGGTGAGGAACCAGTGACCGCGGATGCCGACGAGGCAGGTCGCGTGGCCGACCCAGCTCACCGTGATCTCGTCGTCGGCGGCGGTGACGTGCGGGACCTGCACGTGATGCGGCGCGGGCCGCGGGTGCGCGCACGCGGCGACCGCGATCAGGATCGCCGCCGCGCGCATCAGATCTCGACCTCGAAGCCGAGCTCGACGTCGCTCGCCGCCTGGCCGCCGCGAACGCCCCACGACTCGCGCGGGATCTCGCGCAGGAGGATCAAGACGTGGTCGGGCGGGATGCCGCACGGGGCGAGCCGCTCGCAGATCGCGCGATAGAGCGCGCGCTTGGTGTCGAGCGTGCGCCCCGCGAACATGTCGATCGAGACGATCGTGTAGCGATCCGGCTGCGCGCGGTTCGACGGCGCGGCGAACCGATGCGGCTGGTGCACGACGAGGCGCACGTTGCGGTCCCACTCGGGCAGGCGCAGCGCCTGGCGCAACGCGGTCTGCACCGCCTCGACGAGCGCGACCTCCTCGTCGAGGGAATACGCGCGGCGGACCTCGATCGTCGTGCTCGGCATGCGGCTCGACGATAGCTCAGTTGTGGTCGCGCTCGATCGTCCAACCGCGGGCCGTGCTGATCAGCGAAACGCTGGCGCCCGACGGCACGATGCCGAACCGATAGATCCAGATCACGGTCGGCTCGCCGCCGCCGCCGTCGGCGCGGAAGGCGCCGATCGCGCGCATCGCGTCGCCGCTGATCGCATCCTCCGGGCCGAGCTCGACGAACGCGGGCGATCGCGCGAGCCGCGCGCGCAGCGCGTCGAACGCGGGGCGCTTGAACCAGAGGCACGCGCGCAGCTCGGCATCGGTCGGCTCGTGATCCGGCGCCGGCCGCGCGCACGCGCCGGTGCCCTGCGGATCGTCCGGGAAGTCCATGCTCGGCCACACGTCGAACGACGCGCAGCCCGCGAGGAGGATCAACGGCGCGAGCCTCACGCGCGATCAACGCGCGGACGCGCGCGATCATTCACCGGAACACCGATGAGCGACCGCGGGGGCCGGTCTGCTGCGTATACATGAACGTGACGTCGCGACACGTCCGGACTGGCTTGCCGTCGGCGAACGCGGGCCGGTACTTCCAGGTCTTCACGGCGTCGACCAAGCGGTGGTCATAGTCGGGCAAGCCTGTCGATTCGTAGACGTCCGCGTGATCGACGTTGCCCTGGTCATCGATGCAGAAGCGCACGTTCGCGATGAGCTCGTAGCCGTTCGCGATACGGCGCTTCAGATCGTTCGTAGGCTGAACGTACGGATCACCGCTCACGCGTTGCGGCGATGCGTGGAGCCCGACGGTGCTGGGCTCGAGCGGTGGAACGCCGAGCGGCAACTTGTCCGGCGCCTGCGCGGGATAGGTGGCCGCGACGAGCGAGCATACCGGCATCGCTTGTCCGCCGAGGACGAACGGCCGGAACTTCCATTGATGGAGCGCACGACCGAACCCGCCGACCGCGATCCGCGACCACGCATCGCGGACGCCGACGTCGATCACGTTGCCCTCGCGATCGACACAGAGCTTGTACCAGCCCCACGCGAACACCTCTTCGCTCGCGCCCTTCGACACGGCATCCAGCTCCGCGCGCACGTCCGCGTCGATCGGGTGCGAATCACCGACGACGCGCAGCGGCTCCAGCGCCTCGACCGCGACCGATGGGATCCACGCGGTCGATCCTTCGTTGCCGGCGAATCCGATCGAGACGAGCTGCGCGCCGCGCGGGCCGACCGCGAACCAGGCCTCCACCTCGATGCCCGGCGCATACGTGAAGAGTCCGACGTCGGGCAGCTCGTGATGTCGAGGGCTGGGCAGGAGGCCGAGACCCGCGAGGCACCCCGCGAAGGCATCGAGCTCTTGCGCTGGGATCGTGCGAGGCATCGCGAACTGTTTGCGACACACGACGTCATCGAACCACAGGCCACCGTCGAGGACGGGACCGCGCAGCGCGGCGCGCATCGTCCCGATGTCGCGGGTGGCGATCACGCTGGGCGCGTGATCGGCCGTCGGATCGTAGCGAACGGTCTGCGCGCTGCCGCACGCGGCCACCAGCGCGACCGCGATCAGTCCCCTCACGCGATCAGGTTCGCATGGTCACGAGCCGTATTGCACGCCGATCATGAAGCGGAACTGCTCGTACCAGAGCGGCAGCTGGCCGACCTCGGGGACGGGCACCGCGATCTCGGCCGGATCGATCACGAGGCGCACCGAGCCGCCGAGGTCGTAGTCGATGCCGAGGAGCGAGACCGCGGCGTACGGGCCGGTCGAGTACTTGGGCGCGCCGTAGAGATCGAAGAGCAAGGTCGAGGTGCCGACATGCACCGACGTGCGCAGGTTCACGCGATCGAAGCGCATCGGGTAGCGGCGGATCACGGTCGCCGCGGCGGTGAAGACGCCGTCGGTCATGCGGCGCGGCGCGGTCGTGATCCACGGGTTCCAGCCGAGGTCGACGCCGAACAGCCACTTCTCGTTCAAGCGCCAGCGACCCGCGATCGTCGCGACGCCGGCGAGGCGATCGACCGAGAGGCCCGCGGAGATCGCGAACCCCCAGCGCGTGCCGAGCTTCTTGTCCTCGCGCACCTGCTCGATCTCGTCGGCGGTCGGCGTCTTCACGTCGCGGCCGGGCTCGGTCACCGTCGAGTTGGGATTGACCGGCAGCGCGACGGGCACGGGCGCCGGAGGTTGCGGCGGATCGTCGGCGCGCGCGATCGCGGAGGCCGCGACGATCGAGAAGACCAGCCCGATCTCGATCGCGAGGCCGCGCCGCCGGCGCGCGATCACGACGGCGATCAGCGCCGCGCAGAGCCACGACGAGCCCGCGCCCGCCGCCGAGCAGCCGGTCGGTCCGCTCGGATCCTGCACCGACGCCTCCGGCGGCGAGCACCAGTCGTTGTCCGCCGAGCAGCCGTCCTGGAAGGTCAGGTACGTGTCGGTGATCGCGGTGAAGCGCGCGATCTTCGCGTCGCGCGACAGCGACGGATCGAGCGCCGCGATCAGCAGATCGCGCGCGGCCTGGGTCGCGAGGCGGACGTTGCGCTGCACCGTCGGATCCTGGTTGCCGCAGTGATCGAGCTCGACGCGATGCGGAGGACCGTCGCGCGGCGGTTGGAAGTCGGTGCCGACGAAGTCGATCCAGTTGAGCACCGTGGTGACGCGCATGCCGTCGGCGGTGCGATACGTGTGCGGGAAGCCGTCCTCGATCGCGTGGAGCGCCTGCCCGATGCGCACGTAGAAGAGCGGCAGCGACGGGGACACGCGGCCGCGGATGCCGGTGTAGAAGGTGAGCTGGACGCGCACCGACGGATCGACCGTGCCGTCGGCGGCGAGGCCGTCGAGCGCCTCGGTCGCGCGGCGCACGATGAACGCGCGGCACGACTCGAGCGAGCGGCGCTCGCCGTCGGCGAAGTCGTCGGCGGCGCCGCGGATGCAGTGCTCCTCCTGCGTCTTCGGATCGCCTTGCAGCGACACGATGTCGAGCGCGTCGAGCGGATCGTTGTCCTTGACGTCGTTGTCGCGCATGCCGAGCAAGAGCGACATGCCGGCGAGATCGCTGCGCATGTCGGCGTCGGGCAGGAACTCGACGTCGGCGAACAGCGCCGCTTCGTCGCGCGTCGGCACCAGCACGGGCGCGGTCGCGACCATCGCGCGCGCCTGACGGAACGCCTCCGACGTGATCGGCTCGTGGCAGCCGACCTCGTCGATCGGGCTGCCGATGCTCCACGCGTGCGCCGCGCGCGGCGCCGCGAGCAACGTGGCGAGGATCGCAAGCGAACTACACAGACGCATGCCGCGGAAGACTGCACGCCCGACGCCATCACGGCATCGAGCGTGCTCGCGCGCTTACAAGTCTTTCGGGCGTCGCGGTGTGTCTCACCGCGGCCGGTTGCCTCACCTCTCCGTCGAGGGCTGCGCGCTCATTCGAGCAGCGCATGCTCGGTGACGAACAGCGCGGCGCCGGCGCGCGAGTAGACGCCGATCTTGTCGTAGATGTGCGCGACGTGGTTCTGCACCGTGCGCGCGGAGATCTCGAGGAGCTGGCCGATCTCCTTGTTGGTCTTGCCACGCGCGACGAGGCGGAGGACTTCGACTTCGCGATCGGAGAGGCCGCACGGATGGGGCGGGCGCGGCGGGCGCGGCGCGCCGGCGGCGATCAGGACCGCGTGCGCGGCGGATCGATCGAGGCGGCCGGCGGCGATCTCCTCGTCGAGGACGCGGGCGGCGTCGCCGAGGCCGCGCGCGGGACGATGCGGGCGCGGCTCGAGCAGCGCGGCGAGGACGTCGGCGGCCGCGAGGATCTTCGCGGCCTGCGGCAGTGATCCGCTGCCCTTGGCCGAAGGATAACCGGTGCCGTCGACGCGCTCGTGCGCCGCGGCCGCGATGCGCGCGGCCGGCGCCCACGCCGGCGCGCGCAAGACGATCCGCTCGGTGTAGTACGCGTGCAAGCGCACGCGCTCCCACTCCGCGAAGCCGAGCGCGCCCGGCTTGTCCCAGATGCCGGTCGGCACGCTGACGCGCCCGAGATCGTGGAGCAGCGCCGCGCGGCGGAGATCGCGGACCGCGTCGGTGGGCAGCCCGCTCGCGCGCGCGGCCTCGGTCGCGAGCGCGGCGACGCGCACCGAGTGGCCGACCGTGTAGACGCTCTTCAGATCCGCGAAGCACGCGAACGCGAACGCGACGTCGTCGGCGCGATCGGCGTCGGCGAAAGCGATCGGCGCCGGCTCCGCGGAGAGGAACCGCTCCCACACCGAGCCGCCGCCGATCGCGTCGAAGATCGCGGGCGCGTCGTCGAGGAACGCGCGCGCGAGCGCGGGATCGAGGTGACCGCCGGCGCGCCTCGCGATCTCGGCCAGGGCGCCCTCCTCGCCCATCCGATGGTGCGCGAGCTCCGCGACGTCGGCGACGTGCAGCACCCGCGCGGCGAGCGCGATCGCGTCGCCGCGCGCGCCCTGCGGCTTGCCCTGCCCGTCGAAGCGCTCGCACACCTGCGCGATCGCCTCCTGGATCGGACGCGACAGCCCGAGGATGCGCGCCATCGCGACCGACGAGTCGCACTGCGCGCGCGCGTGCTTCTCGACCGCCGCGCGATCGGTGAGGAGCGTCGCGACCGCGCGCGCGCGATCGAGCACCGCGCCGCCGCGGCCGATCTTCGTCGCGATCTGCCGCAGGGTGCGCGCCGGCTGCGCGAAGTCGGCGAACGCCATCACGCGGCGCGTGCCGGTGTCGTCGCCGGCGCCGTAGACGTGCGCCTCCTCGTGCGAGAACGCGGTGCAGCCGAGGAAGCGGAGGATCGTCACCCAGTAGGCGTCGCGCGTCGCGTCGGGGCCGAGGCGCGCCGCGGCCGCGATCCGGGTCGCGATGATCGCGGTGCGCAGGACCTTCTCGGGCGGCATGCCGTTGGCGAGATCGCAGGCGAGCGCGAGCCCGCCGACGAGCTCGGCGAGCGGGACCGCGCGCTCCGGGGCATAGGCCATTGTGCTCATTGGCCGGTACGAGGCGCCACGGTACTCGGTTGAGTCATGACCAGCAACGCAGACACGGTGCGCGCGATCTATGCCGCGTTCGGGCGCGGCGACGTCCCCGCGATCCTCGACCACATCTCCGACGACGTCGACTGGGACTTCGCCCACGCGGGCGTCGACGTGCCGTGGCTGGCGCCGCGGCGAGGCAAGGCCGGCGTGCTCGCCTTCTTCGAGGCGATCCCCGCGAACCTCGAGCCGCGCAGGTTCGAGGTGACCGCGGTGCTCGGCGACGGCGCGGTCGTCGTCGCGCTCGCGAACGTCACGTGGCTCGTGAAGTCGACCGGCCGCGTGATCGAGGAAGACGACGAGGCACACGTCTGGCGCTTCGACGCGCGCGGCAAGGTGATCCGCTTCCGCCACGGCGTGAACACGCTCGGGCACGCGCAGGCGCTCGCGCGCTAGAAGCGGCCGGTGAGCACGAGCTGACCGCCGTCGCGGGTCGGGACGGCGCCGAGCTGCATCGTCGCGTCGTCGTCGTGTCGATGCGTGAGGTACAAGGTCAGCCCAGCGGCGGCGACGACCGCGCCGGTGACGCCGAAGACGAGCGCTTGATCCTCGAGCGCCGATTGCTCCTGCTGCGCGGCCGCGATCGCGTCGTCGTTGTTCCACTCGGTCTGGTGGTTGCCGTGTCCCGACGCGCCCGACATCGCATCCGGGATCACGACCGCGTCGGCGCGCGCGAGCTGCACGCCGCCCGCGACCAAGCCGATCACGCCGAACGCGGTCACCACGAGCCCGGTGCGGCGCATGAACGTGTTGTCGTGCGGCGGCTCGGCGTCGGGCGCGGGCGCGGGCGCCGGTCGGCTCGGCGGCAGCGGCAGCGCGGCGGGCGCGGGCGCGGCGAGCGCTTCGATCGTGTGCTCGGCGAGCGCGCGGCGCGGATCGTCGTCGGCGGCGACCGCGAGGAAGTGCTGGTACGCCTTCACCGCCTCCTCCGACTCGCCGGCGCGGCGCCAGCACGACGCGATGTCGAACAAGAGGATGGGCTCGGGATGGATCTCGTACGCGTGCTCGAATTCGGCGCGCGCGTCGTCGAAGCGGCCGTCGCGGAACGCCGCGGTGCCGCGCGCGACGCCGTCGCGATACGCGTCGACGTCGCCGGTGTCGGCCTCTTCGGCGCGCGCGCGGGCGCCGGCGAGCGCGAGGGCGAGCGCGAGCGCCGCGCT
>DATJIA010000172.1:0-3583 GCA_035493675.1 Kofleriaceae bacterium
CCGCCCCGGCAACGCCCACACCGACACCGACACCGACCGCGTTCGCACCGTCCTCCGCACCCATGGTGACTCGATGAGCTGGCGCAACCTGTCCCTCGTCCTCCTCGTCCTCTGCACGTACCAGGCGTGGCGCGGCTGCCACCGCGCACCCGCCCGCGCGGCCGACACCGCGGCCGAATGCACGCGCGAGTCACCGCGCATCGCGTATGGCTCGCCTGATCGCGATGACCGTCCGTCGACGGCGGCCGCGACCGGCGAAGCGCAGCCCGTTGCCGAGGCGCCCGGCATCAGCCTCGGCGGCTTCAAGGTCCCGGCGTGGGCGATGTGGCTCGCGCCGCAGCCCGGCGAGAACCTGCTCGACTATCGCGACCGCATCGTGCCGATCGCGCAGGCTGCGATCGCGCCGCATCGCGAGCGCGTCGCGAAGAGCCGCGACGACTTCGCCAGGCGCGTCGGCCTCGACGCGCAGCAGCGCGCGCAGCTCGACTCCGCGGTCCAGGAGGCGCAGACCGCGATCCAGGACAAGGTGATGGGCGCGCTGATGAGCGGCGACCTCATGCCGTCGCACTTCAAGCCGATGACCGGCGTGGCACTCGCGCGCGACGTGCTCGATTCGATCGACCAGGCCGACCGCAAGTTCATGGCGAGCCTGCACGAGGATCAGAAGACCGCGCTCGCCCAGCACCCGTTCGATTTCGCCGATTACCTGCTGTTCTCGGCGCACTGGGAAGACGCGCTCGGCATCACGCACTAATCTACGTGCGTGCGCACGCTGCTCGTCGTCTCGCTCGCGATCGCGCTCGCGGGCTGTGCGGCGAAGCAGCACTGCGAGATCGAGACGCCGCATGGCCCGGCGCAGCCGTTTCTGTGGAAGGCGCAGGGCAAGAGCGGCGACATCGTCTGGCTCTACGGCACGATCCACGACGCCGGCCTCGACGCGGTGCCGAAGGTCGCGCTCGACGCGCTCGACAGGTCAGCACGCCTTATGACCGAGCTCGGCGACGTCGATCCGGATCCCGACATGTTCCGCGACCACGCGCGCATCAAGAGCGGTCCCGGCATCGATCAGCTGCTGCCCTCCGACGACTGGTACGACCTGCGCGACACGCTGGTCGGCGCGAAGATCAAAGAAGACGATCTGCGCCGCGCGCGGCCCTGGTATGCGATGTCGCTGCTCACCACGCACCTCGCGCCGTCGCCAGGACCCTCGATGGACGTCGAGCTCGCGAAGCGCGCGCATGGCACCGACAAGCCCGTCGACTACCTCGAGACGTGGCAGGACCAGCTCGCCGCACTCGACGGCGCCGTCGGCATCCGCGATCTGCAGGAGGCCATTCACGCGCGCAAGACGATGAAGTGCGAGCTCGATCGGCTCGTCACCGCCTACCGCGCCGGCGACGTCGCGACGATGCAGGCGCTGCTCGTCATCCCGCGCACGCAGGACACGCTGCTCACCGCGCGCAACCAGAAGTGGTTCCCGCAGATCGAGCAGCAGCTCGCCAAGGGTGGCGCGTTCGTCGCAGTCGGCCTCGGCCACATGCTCGGCGAGCAGGGTCTCGTCGCGATGCTGCAGCGCGCCGGCTACACCGTCGAGCGCATGCCCGCAGCGGCCGCCTCGCGCTAACCTGTCTGCATGGAGTCGCGGCTCGCGAGCGAAGCACGCCAGGCAGCGGCCGGCGCACGGCGCCAGCTCGTCACCTGCGCGCCGATGCTCGCCGAGCTGGCGAAGCGCCTGCGCGCCGCGCCACCGCCGCTCGTCGTCACCTGCGCGCGGGGCAGCTCGGATCACGCGGCGACGTACGGCAAGTACGTGATCGAGACGACCGCGCGCAACATGGTCGCGTCGGTCGGGCCGTCGGTCGCGTCGATGTACCAGCGCGCGCCGGTCGGGCTCGCGAACGCGCTGTTCGTTGCCGTCTCGCAGAGCGGCAAGAGCCCGGACGTGCTCCAGCTGACCGAGGCCGCGCGGAACGGTGGCGCACTCGTCGTCGCGATGGTCAACGACGAGGCCTCGCCGCTCGCCGGTCTCGCGCACATCGTGCTGCCGCTGTGCGCCGGCGAGGAGCGCGCGGTCGCCGCGACCAAGTCGTTTCTGCTCTCCGGCCTCGCCTTCGTGCAGCTCGCCGCCGCGTGGACCGGCAGCGCGACGCTCGTCGACGTCGTCGCGCGCGCACCCGACGTGCTCGAGGCTGCATGCGACTCGCCGTGGGATCTGTTGGCGCTCGCCGGCGCGTCGAGCCTCTACGTGGGCGGCCGCGGCATCGGCCTCGGTGCCGCGCAGGAAGTCGCGCTCAAGCTCAAGGAGACCTGCCGCCTCCATGCCGAGGCGTTCTCGACCGCCGAGGTCTTGCACGGGCCGCTCGCGCTCGTCGGGCCGGGCTTTCCGGTGCTCGCGATCGAGCAGGCCGACGAGACCGCCGCGGCCACGCGCGCCGTGCTCGGCAAGCTCGCATCGCTCGGCGCCGTGCTGCACCGGTGCGCGCCACCGGGCGGCGCACCGGCGCTGCTCGCGCCGCTCTGCCAGGTGCAGAGCTTCTACCTCGGCCTGCCCGCGCTCGCCGCCGCGCGCGGACTCGACGCCGACGCACCGGCGCACCTGACGAAGGTCACCGAGACGCTCTAGACGCCCGGATCGTGCGCGCGCGACGCGCCGTGGATCTCGGCGACGACCGCGTAGTGATCGCTCGGCCACACGCCGTCGACCGGCTCGGTCAGCGCGAGCCACGCGCGCAGCGGCTCGCCGCGCAGGCTGCGATCCGGACCGCGCACGTAGATGTAGTCGATCCGCCGCGACGGCTCGCGCGAGCGCAGCGCGTACGCGTTGCGCCGATCGTACGTGTAGCCCGGGCCCTCCGCACCCGTCGCGGTCCAGCAGTCCGCGAAGTACACCGACGTGCCACCGAGCGGCGTGAGCCCGCGCAGGTAGCGCATCTCGTCGGAGTCCGGATCGGCGTTGAAGTCGCCGAGCAGCACGGGCGGTGGTCCATCGACCGGCGCGAGCGTCTTCACGTGCTCGACGAGCGCGCGCACCTGCTCGCAGCGCGCGTGACCGAGGTGGAGCTGGAACGTCAGGTGCGTGACGAACACCGGCACCGGACCATGCGGCATGTCGACGCGCGCGAACGCGACCGTGCGCGTGTCGAGGCCCGCGGGCGACGGCAGCGGCAGGCTCGCGGTGTCGAGCAGCGGATGCTTCGATACGATCGCGTTGCCGAACGTGAGGCCACCGCCGATATGCCACGCCGGCACGTAGTGCACGTGGCAGCCGGTGCCCGCCGCGATCTCGTCGGCCTGGCTCGGCATGCCCGGAAAGCCGAGCACCTCCTGCAGGCCGATCACGTCGCGACGCTCGCGCCGATCGACGGTCCACCGCCGGTCCTGCTCGGTGACTTCAACGCCGACCCCGATTCCGACGAGATGCGCTTCCTGCGCGGCCTCACGCCGCTCGGCGGCTCGAGCGTGTACTTCGCTGATTGCTGGACCGCGACCGGCCGAACGGACCCGGGCTTCACCTACGCCCGCAAGAACCCCTACGCGCTGCGTTCGCGCGAGCCATCACGCCGCATCGATTACATCTACGTGC
>DATJIA010000173.1:0-10657 GCA_035493675.1 Kofleriaceae bacterium
CGCGCAGGTCGCGACGCTCGAGCCTTCGCTGATCGTGTTGCCGTCGCACGGCGCCGATTCCTCCGGCCCGTTGGTCGCGATGGCGGACACCAAGAGCGACGAGCCGCAGTACGAGTGGATCGAGGTCGACAACAACAACGGCAACGGCAACGCCAAGGGCGAGATCGGCGACAAGGCGGCCAAGACCGTCGCGACGAAGAAGGCGAAGAAGCCGGAGCCGGTGAAGTCGAAGACGATCGCGTTCGATCAATCGGCGTACGAGCAGAACGCGTATCCGCAGCAGGTCTATACGACCGTGAACAACGCGAACCAGCAGGCGATGGAGCCGCCGCCGCAAGCGCCGGTGCAGCAGGCGCCGAATCCGCCGCCGCAGCAGGCGGTGCCGCAGCCCGCGCAGGTGCAGCGGCAGGCGCCGGCGCCGGCGCCCGCGCCGCATCGTCACAGGAAGCGCGTCCGCGTGATGAAGAAGCCGACGCCCGCCGCCGCCGCGCCGGCGACGGTGCAGGTGACGATCGCGCCGATCGAGTGGCGCACGACCGCGATCGACGGCGAGCCCGCGCTCGCCGGCGTGCGGCGCGTCGACACGCCCGACGGCAGCATGACGCAAGGGCTGGTCGTGCTCGCGAGCGCGGCGGACGAGTGGCTCGGCGAGCGCGGCGCGTCCGGCTCGCACGTGACCTCGCGGCCGGGCGCTGATCAGATCGCGGCGCCCATCGGCGTGCCCGGCTGGTACGTGACCGTCGACGCGCACACCGCGATCGCGGCCGCCGACGCCGACGCGCTCGCGCTCGAGCGGCAGTTCCTCGGCCGCTTCGTGCCGGTCGCGTTGCTCGCGATGATCTGCGGCGCGCTGGTCGTGCTGGTGGTCGCGCGCGCGGAGAAGCTCGCGCGCGAGCGCGCGCGGTTCGCGGCGGCGGCGGCGCACGAGCTGCGCACGCCGCTCGCGGGCCTGCAGCTCTACGGCGACATGCTCGCCGACGGCCTCGGCGATCCGGGCAAGCAGCGCGACTACGCGAAGCGCATGGCCGAGGAGGCGTCGCGGCTCGGGCGCGTGGTCTCGAACGTGCTCGGCTTCTCGCAGCTCGAGCGCGGCAACTTGAGCGTGCACCCCGCGGCGGCCGACGTCGCCTCCGCGATCCGCGCGTCGTGCGATCGCGCGAAGCCCGCGCTCGAGCGCGCCGGCGTGTCGCTCGCGGTCGAGCTTCCCGACACCGCGACCGCGCGCTTCGATCACGATGCGCTCGCGCGCGTGATCGGCAACCTGCTCGACAACGCGGAGAAGTACGGCCGCGAAGGCGCCGATCGCCGGATCTCGATCTCGCTCGCGAACGTCGCCGACAAGGTCGAGATCTCCGTCGAGGATCACGGTCCCGGCGTGCCCGAGCGCGCGGTGACGCGCCTCTTCCGCCCGTTCGTGCGCGCCGCCGGCGCCGACGGCCCGCCCGGCCTCGGCCTCGGCCTGGCGCTGTCGCGATCGATGGCGCAGGCGATGGGCGGCGACCTCGTGCATCGCGAGACCCGCGGCGGCGGCGCGACGTTCGTGATCGTGCTGCCGCGGGCGTGATCGCTTACCGACGCCTTACCGCGCGTCGGCGTGCGCGCGCGTAGCACTGAGGCATGAAGCATCTCGCCCTCGTCTCGTTCGCCGCCGCGTGCGGCGCGTCCAACACGAACACGAAACCGGCGGTGCACGTCGCCGCCTCGTTCGAGGCCTCGAGCTCGATCGCGACGTCGTCGCCGGGCAACGTCACCGCCGCCGCGGCGCCGGATCGCAGCGCCGACGAGATCGCGGCGTTGCGCGCGGAGGGTCCCGCCGCGCTCGCGCGGCTCTTGAAGACCTACGACGCGCTCGCCGCCGGCGACGCGAAGCAGCGGCTCGGCGCGACGATCGACAAGGTCGCCGGCCAGCGCTTCGCGACCGTGTCGCGCATGTACTGGTACACGGATCTCGAGGCGGCGAAGGCCGAGGCGAAGCAGACCGGCAAGCCGATCCTCTCGCTGCGCATGCTCGGCCGCCTCGACGAGGATCTCTCGTGCGCGAACAGCCGCTTCTTCCGCACGATCCTGTACTCGAACGCGACGCTCGGGCCGTGGCTGCGCGATCACTTCGTGCTGCACTGGTCGAGCGAGCGCAACGTCCCGAAGGTCACGATCGACTTCGGCGACGGCCGCGTGCTCGAGCGCACCGTCACCGGCAACAGCGCGCACTTCGTGCTCGACTCGTCGGGGCGCCCGCTCGACGTCCTGCCCGGGCTCTACGCGCCGAGCGCGTTCCAAGAAGAGCTGACCAAGTCGCTCGCGCTCGCGGCGCAGGTCGGCGACAAGACCGACGCCGAGCGGCGCAAGCTGGTGATCGCGTATCACGCGAAGCGCATCAGCGATCGATCCGAACAGTGGCAGAAGCTCGGCGGCTCGGTGCCCGTGATCTACGGACGCCGCGGCTTGCTGAGCAGCGCCGACGTCGACGCCACGGTCGCCCTCGCCCAGCGCGCGACCGTCTCGAAGGCGTACATCGAGGTGCCCGATCTGCGCATCGTCGACGTCGGCAGTGATCCGGGCGCGCTCGCGCCCGACCTCGAGCTGTGGGCGGTGATCGGCCAGCGCCTCTATCATTGGGGCGATCCGCCGGTCGGCGCGCCGGCCGCCGCCGACGAGGCCTCGCTGAACGGCTTCGCCTTCGGCCGCCCGCCGCGCGAGCAGGCGCCGCGCCGCGCTGCGCCGCACGCGCCCACGACGCCGCTGCACCTCCTCGACGCGCAGTCGACCTCGCTCGTGCTCGCGCTCGCGAACGCGCCCGGCGCGCCGCCGCTCGACGACGCGCGCAAGGACCAGATGCTCGCGCGCCTCGATCAGACGCTCGCCGCCGACACCGCGCAGAACGAGATGCAGCTGCGCACGCAGATCGACTCGTACTTCGCGTACGACTCCTACGGCGGCGACGTCACGTTCGGCAACCTCGACGAGTACATCTACGCCAACGTCTTCCACACGCCGGCGTCGGATCCGTGGCTCGGCCTCCTGCCGCGCGACGCCTTCACCGGCTTGCCCGCCGACGGCGTCACGACCAAGGCGCGCTGATCACGATCGACAGCGGCCGGCGAGATACCCGGTCGCGTCGTCGAGCTCGAGGTCGGCGATCAAGAGGCCGGAGGCGGCGTACGGTTGCCACGCGAGCACGCTGCCGTCGGGGCGCACGATCGCCGAGGTCGTCGGCGATCCGTCCTCGGCGTAGTTGACGCTCGCGAAGTAGATCGTGTTCTCCGCGGCGCGGCAGCGCATCGCCTGCTCGTGGAAGGTGTTGCGCGGATCGAGGAACGTCGTCGGGCGGAAGCTGTCGCCCTCGGCGAACGCGTAGTGCGGGTGGAAGACGAGCTGCGCGCCCGCGCGCGCGGCGGCGCGCACGGTCTCCGGATAGCGCCAGCCCTCGTGGCAGATCGCGACGCCGAAGGTCAGGGCGCCGCACGTGAACACGCGGCGCCCCGCGCCCGGCGTGTAGAACGCGTCCTCCGCCGGATCGAGCTGCACCTTGTCCTGGAAGCCGAGCCGCTCGCCGTCTTTGTCGATCACGAGCGCGGTGATGCGCGGCGCGCCGTCGACGATGCGCTCGGTGCCGAGCACGACCGCGACCTTCGCCTCGCGCGCGGAAGCTGCGATCGCGTCCCACGCGCGCGCGAACGCGGCCTCGTCGGGCGGCGCGACCGTGCGATGCGGCGCGCGATAGCCCGGCACGAAGCACTCGGGGAAGCACACGATCTCCACGCCCGCGGCGCCGGCGTCGCGGATCGCGGCGCGCGCGAGAGAGACGCCGTCGTCGATCGAGTCGGGGAAGCGGAGGTTGGCGAGGCCGATGCGGACGCGGCTCATAGCGGTGCGTGATGCGTACCGCAGATCGAGACGTCGTACGTCGACGGCAGCGCCTTCGACATGTCGTAGCCGCCGATCCACAGCCAGTACCGCGACGACGGCGCGACCGCGATCGCGTTCAGCTCCTCGGGGTTGCCGGTCGCGCCCGCGCCGAGATCGAGCGGCTGCGCGCCGTCGGGCACCTCGGGGAAGAGGAAGAAGTCGAGGTCGTTGGTCGCGCCGGTCCAGTCGAGGCGGAGGTCGAGCTCGTTGGTGTCGGCGCCGGTCGAGATCAGGAAGGTGTCGCGATCGTGATAGTCGTCGCCGTCGGGCGGCGCGACGTCGACGTTCGCGCTGAGCCCGGTGATCCGATAGCCCTGATCGGCGGTGACCACGATCTTCGAGTCGTCGGGCTTGTCGGTGGTCGAAGGCGTGAGGGTCTCGCCGGTCGCCTGCGCGACGTAGATCACGTCGTTCGCCGTCGAGGCCGGCGTCTCGTCCTTCTCGACGTGGCTCGCGGCGGCCGTGATGCGCGGGCAGCGCACCGACGGATCGTCGGGCGCGATCGCGACGCGGTACGGGATCGTCGCGCCGATGTCCGCCTGGCCGCGCGCGTCGACGACGACGGTGTACGTGCCCGCGACGAGGTGCGTGATCATCACGCCGTGATCGACGACGTAGACCGCGTAGCCGAAGCCGTTCGCGCCGTTCTGGATCTCGACGAACAGCTCGTCGAGCTCGCCGGCGCCGCTGGCCGCGAGCCGCACGACCAGATCGGCGCCCGCGCCGCCGACGGTGATCGTGTAGCGATCGTCGTCGACGAGGCCGCCCGCGAAGTGACCGTCGTCGACCTGGCCGCAGATCGTGCGCGTGTCGGCGCCGACCGTGAGCGCGGTCGCTTCGGGGACGCTCGCGTTGTCGGCGTCGTGCGTCTCCTTGAAGTCGCAGACGCCGGTGAACGGCGCGTCGGCGAAGGAGCCGGCGTCGCCCCGCGCGTCGGGGCCGTGGTCGTGGCCACCGCACGCGGCGCACAGCGACGCAAGCAGGAGCCAACAGCGCATGGAGCACCGTACCCCGCGCGCGTGCCGGGGTCCATGACCTCGGCCACGTGACGCGGGTATACTCGCGGGCGATGCAGCGGTGCGCCTGCGCGGCGTTGGCGTTCTTCGTCGTGGGTGTCGCGCGTCCCGCCGCGGCCGACAACCGCTTCGAGCTCGGCGGCTTCTTCGGGCCGCGCATCTTCTCGAAGGACGCGCAGCTCGGGAACGTCGAGATGGTGAACGACACCCTCTCGAACGGCGTCGTGATCGGCGCGCGGGTGTCGCGGCCGCTCCTGCGCTGGCTCGTGATCGACGCCGAGCTGCCGATCTCGACCGCGTCGACGCGCCAGTACAACACCGACGTCTTCTGGCTCGAGCTGCGCGCCGACGCGCGGTTCCTGATGCTCACCCACGGATCGTTGCGGCCGTACTTCCTCGGCGGCGCCGGCATGCCGGTCACGCTGTCGTCGAAGCGCGGCATCTTCGGCTCGGGCGTCACCGGCGAGGGTTTCGGCGGCGCCGGCGTGCAGCTGGTCGCGAAGGGCATGACCTTCCGCGTCGACTTCCGCGTCGGCGTGCAGCCGGGCCTCGACAAGTCGATCGAGCCCGAATTCGAGATCGACGCGGGCCTGTCGTTCCCGATCGGCAAGACCGAGGCGGAGAAGGCGCGCGAGCACGCGCCGCCGCCGCCGCCGCCCGATCGCGACAGCGACGGCCTGATCGACGCGGTCGATCAATGTCCGGATCGCGCCGAGGACAAGGACAACTTCCAGGACGACGACGGCTGCCCCGACATCGACAACGACGGCGACGAGGTGCTCGACATCTCGGATCAGTGCCCGCTCGAGCCCGAGACCTTCAACGGCTTCGAGGACGAGGACGGCTGCCCCGACACGGTGCCGGAGGACGTCGAGGCGATCCGCGGCACCGTCGAGGGCCTCTTGTACGACACGGGCGAGATCGCGGTGCGGCCGTCGGCGGCGAAGGCGCTGGACCGGATCGCCGCGACGATGATCAAGCACCCGTCGATCAAGGTGCTCGCGACCGGCTACACCGACGATCGCGAGGCGGTCGCGAAGAACAAGGATCCGAACGCGGACATCGCGGCGCTCTCGATCGATCTCTCGCAGCAGCGCGCCGACGCGGTGAAGGCCGAGCTGGTCGCGCGCGGCGTGCAGCCGACGCACGTCGAGGTCGTCGCCAAGGGCCTCGAGGATCCGGTCGACTCGAACGACACGCCGCGCGGGCGCCTGCACAACCGCCGCGTCGAGGTGAAGTTCTTCGTGCCGACGCGCAACCTGAAGTAGGCGAGACGATCGTGAAGTCGACGATCTCCGGCGCCAGCGCCCTCGACGAGCCGGACGGCTGGGTCCTGCTCCTCACCGCCGCGCACGACGTGCGCGCGGTGCCGATCGCGGAGCGCGGATCGATCGTGATCGGGCGCGATCCCGCGTGCGACGTCGTGCTCGACGATGATCGCGTGTCGCGGCGGCACGCGCGGATCACGACCGGCGCGTGGACGATCGAGGATCTCGGCAGCCGCGGCGGGACTCGCATCGCGGGAGCCGCGATCGAAGGCGCGACCCCGTTCGTCGCGGGCCAGCCGATCAAGCTCGGGCCGTACACGGCGGTCGTGGTGCCGCGGCCGGTGTCGGCGGTGCGCGTCGTCGTCGGAGCGTCGAGCCTCGCGATCGAGGATCCGACGCTCGCGCGGCCGACGCCGCTGGTCGACACGATCGCGAAGAGCCAGGTCTCGATCGTGATCCACGGCGAGACCGGCTCGGGCAAGGAGGTGCTCGCGCGCGCGCTGCACGCGCTGTCGGCGCGCGCGGGAGCCTTCCTCGCGATCAACTGCGCGGCGTTGCCGGCGGATCTGCTCGAGAGCGAGCTGTTCGGGCACGAGAAGGGCGCGTTCACCGGCGCGGTCGGGAAGATCGGGCTGCTCGAGGCGGCGGACGGCGGCACGGTCCTGCTCGACGAGATCGCCGAGATGTCGATCGAGCTGCAGGCGAAGCTGCTGCGCGCGATCGAGGCGCGCGAGATCGTGCGCGTCGGCAGCGTCACGCCGCGCAAGATCGGCGCGCGCTTCTTCGCGGCGTCGCACCGCGATCTGCTCGCCGCGTGCGCGACCGGCACGTTCCGCCAGGATCTCTTCTACCGGCTCGCGGGCATCACGCTCGCGATCCCGCCGCTCCGCCACCGCATGCACCAGCTCGCGCCGCTCGCGCAGAGGTTCGCGCGCGACGCGACCGGCCTCGACGACGCGATCACGCCCGCGGCGCTCGCGCGGCTCACGACCCACGGCTGGCCGGGCAACGTGCGCGAGCTGGCGAACGTCATCGAGCGCGCGGCGCTGTTCGCGGCCGGCGAGCGCATCGACGCGCCGCACGTGATCTTCGACGAGGAGCCGGCGCCCGAGCCCGACGCGCTCGACGACGCGCGCGCGCTCCCCGCGACCGCGCGCGTGGATCGCGCGCAGATCATCGCGGCGCTCGAGGCGTGCGGCGGCAACCAGGGCGCGGCCGCCAAACAGCTCGGCATCTCGCGCGCGACCTTGATCCGCCGCCTCGACGAGCTGGGCGTGCCGCGGCCGCGCAAGCGCTGATCAGGGACAGCCGCGCGCCTGCTTCGCGGTGTTGATGTAGCCGCCGACGATCGCGGGCAGCTCCGCGGCGGACAGCTCGCGCGAGAGCGAGCGGATGACGGTGGGGGACAGGTCGAGCTTCTTCTTGTCGTGCTTCTTCATGGCGACCGTCATCAGCAACGCGCGCGCCAAGCGGCGCGGCGAGGCGAGTCGCGGGGTTGGCGCCGCGTTGTCGCGACGACTTGTTGCACGTTGTATCAGGACAGCCGCGCGAGGTCGGTCTGCACGAGCAGATACAAGAGGCGCAGGAAGTTGGTGCGCGCGTCGGCGCTGCGCACGCGCGACAGCAGATCGCCGACGGTCGAGCGGCCGTCGAGCATGTCGTGCACGCGGCGCGGCGCCTCGCCGAGGCCGAAGGCGTCGAGGTCCGACGGCGTCGCGGGCAGCTGCACGACCAGCGCGGACGCGTGCGCCGCGGCCCAGTCGTCGACGAACGCGAGATCGAGCGCGGCGGCGCCGGCGCCGATGCACTTGAACGCGTCGAGGTGGAGCGGGCGGTTCTGCGGCGGCGACGGCCGGCCGGCGTACCAGCGCCAGCGTCCCTTCGACCACCCGCAGACGTCGACGAGCTTCGCGCTGACCTGCTTCGCGAGCAGGCGGAACGCCTCGAGCGGGCGCACGAGCCCGAGCCCGACCAGCGTGTCGGCGAGGCGTCCGCCGAAGTGCGGCATCACCGCGATCGCGCGCGCGAGGGCCTGCGGGGTGAGCACGCCCTGCGCGACGAGATAGTCGCCGAGCCGCTCGTTGATCACGTTCGAGCTGACGAACTGGGGATGTCCGCCCTCGACGTAGATCTCCTTCAGGATCCCGGCGCGCCCTTCGACGACCAAGAGGCCGTGCGCACGCTCGCGCGCGAGCCGATAGAGGAGGTGGATCGGCGATTCGCCGCGGAAGTCGCCGGTCTCGGTCGGGCCGTGCTTGCCCGACGACTCGCGTTCCTCGACGACGATGTAGCCGCTCGAGCTGTCGTCGGTGATCTCGGCGCGCGGCGCGCCCTCGGGGACGCCGCCGATGAACTCCTGCCGCGCGACGCGCGCTTCCGCCGCGGCCTTCTCGTGCGTCATGCGCGTCGACGGCCCCGACAGGGTCGCGAACTCGGCCGCCGGCTCCGCGACGACGACGCCGTCGGTCGGCGCGCCCTCGACGCGCATCACGAACTCCGCCAGATCGCGCGCGCCGGTGCCGCGCTGATCGCGCATCCACAGCGCGATCGCGTCGCGCATCTCCGCCGCGTTCGCGAAGCGATCGCTCGGCTCGCGTGACAGCGACTTCTCGCAGATCACGCGCAGCTCGAGCGGGAAGTCGTCCGCGTTCTTGTGCAGGCGCTCGAGGCGCGCGTCGCGCACCATGAGCAGCGTGTCGAGATCCGACGGCGCGGTGAACAAGCGCCGCGCCATGATCATCTCGGCGAGCAGGATGCCGACCGAGAACAGATCGCTGCGCGCGTCGAGCTCGCCGCCGTGCACCTGCTCGGGCGACATGTACCCGTACTTGCCCTTGAGCGTGCCGGCCTCGGTCTTGTGCTGGCGCTCGGCGGCGCGCGCGATCCCGAAATCGGTGAGGCGCACGTCGCCGCGCCGCGAGACGAGCACGTTGCCGGGCGAGACGTCGCGGTGGATCACGCCCAGCACGCGACCCGACGAGTCGCGCGCGGTGTGCGCGTAGTCGAGCGCCTCGAGGACGTCGTGCGCGATGCGCGCGGCGAGCTCGGGCGGCAGGCGGATCTGCGTGCGCGAGCACTCGCGGAGCAGCGCGAGCACGTCGAGGCCGTCGACGAACTGCATCGCGATGTACGGCGTATCCGAATCTGTGCCGAGCTCGAAGACCTGCACGATGTTCGGGTGGTCGAGCTGCGCGGTGATGCGCGCTTCGTCCAGGAACATCTCGACGAACGACGCGTCGGCGGCGAGGTGCGGCAGGATCTTCTTGATCGCGACCAGCTTCTCGAAGCCGTGCTGGCCGGTCGCGCGCGCCTTGTAGAGCTCGGCCATGCCGCCCGTCGCCAGGCGCTCGAGCACCTGGTACTTGCCGACGGACTTGGGGACCGGGCCCGGCATCGGCACGAGCATACGCCCAGTCGTTGTCATCTTGGCAGCGCTCGTCGTCACGAGGATGACGTGGTGTCAGATCGAGGCGCGTCGCGCGCGAGGATCCGCGGGGATCGATGCCGCGCGCGCGGTGGCACGCGGCGTGGACTGTACGCGCGCATGCTCGAAGCCCTGCGGTCGCTGTCCATGCGCATCGTCAAGCGTCCGTGGATCGGGGTCGCGGTGTGCGTCCTGGTGTGCGCGGCGCTCGCCGCGCAGGCGGTCGGGCACGTGATCGAGGCGCAGGTCCTCGCCGCGTCGCCGAACGCGCCGAAGATCCCGCGCGTGATCGATCCGACGCCGGCGCCCGCCGCGCCCGCGATCGATCGCGTCGCGGAGGGCACGACGCTGGTCTCGCGCGACATGTTCTGCTCGAGCTGCGCGCCGGTCGCGCCGCCGAAGCCGGAGCCGGGCGGCGTGGAGACCGGCGTTCCGCTCACATCACTGCCGTTCATCTTGATCGCGACCAGCCTCGGCCACGATCCGATCGCGACCGTGCGCGACGATCACAGCGGATCGCAAGGCGCGTTCGCGCTGGGCGAAACACTGCCGGGCGCCGGATCGATCACGCGGATCGGCGCGACCTACGTCGACTTCATGAACCCGGCGGCGTCGCGCGAGGAGCGGGTGTCGCTGCTCGCGGTCGCGACCGGTGGCCCGCCGCAACCACAGCCGGTGACCACGCAGACCGCGGGCGCGTTCGACGATCGCGTCCGCAAGGTCGACGACACCCACTTCGAGGTCACGCGCAGCCTGATCAAGGAGCTGGTCGGCGCCGCGGGCAAGCCGGTGCCGGGCGTGCGAATGATGCCGATGTCGAAGGACGGCAAGCTGTCCGGTGTCCGGGTGCTGTCCGCCCGGCCGGACTCGGTGGCCGGCGCGCTCGGCTTGAAGAGCGGCGACACCCTCGGCGCGGTCAACGGCGTCCAGATCGACTCGCTCGACAAGATGCTCGAGGTCTACTCGAAGATCGACGAGCTCAACGTCGTCGCGATCGACGGCACGCGCGGCGGAAAGCCGATCACGTTCGAGTACAAGCTCCG
>DATJIA010000174.1:0-5445 GCA_035493675.1 Kofleriaceae bacterium
CATCATCACCACCGAGCCCGCGCCCGTGCGCACGCGCCGCGTGATCGGTCAGCGCCCGAGCGCGATGCACAAGCTCAAGTGGGTCTTCGGCGCCGGCGCGCTCGCCGCGCTCGGCACCGGCGGCGCGCTGATCGCGATCGACGACCAGCCGGCCTCCGGCGGCGCGCGCACCGCCGAGTACCACGACACCAAGAACCTCGGCCTCGGCGTCGCGGCCGGCGGCGTCGCGCTCGCCGCGGTCGCGATCTACATGTTCACCGCCGACCACCCCGTCGACATCGAGTCCGACGTGTCCCTGGCTCCGACGATCGCGCCGGATCAATTCGGCGTTGCGCTCAGCGGTCGCTTCTGATCATTTCAAGAGCGGCGACTGCGAGATCTTCGCCGTCATCGACGCGCGATTGTTCTGATCGAAGTAGTGCTGCAGCACGACGTCGGGGTTCTGGCGCGCGGCGTCGTAGCCCGCGACGTCGTCGTACTCGACCAGCGACGCGAACGTGTTGAAGCTCGCGCCGTCGCCGGCGCGCGGCGCGACGTCGCCGACCTCGGCGGGCAGCGTCGGGAACGTGAAGTCCTGTACGTCCGACGCGTAGACGTACCAGTTGTAACGCGTGAAGCCGGCGTCGCCGGTGCGGCTGTAGCTCACGTACACGCCGAACAGATCCGGCGAGCCCTGCTTGGTGCCGGTGGTCGGGATCGTGATCTTGCCTGCGCTGACGTCGAGCGACGGCTGGCCGATCCACACCAGCAGGTTGTTGCCGACGTTCAGGTTGTACGCGGTCGCGGTGCCGGAGCCCGCCTGGCGGATGCGCTGCTCGCTGCCGCCCGGGCCCTGCAGATCGGTCTCGACGTACGCCGTCGCCGAGTTGGGCCCGTCGAGGTTCGCCGAGAAGCTGCCCGCGGTCGGCGGCCCGCTCGTGTTCGCCTGATAGCCGTACTCGTCCGGCCACCAACGCTGCACGTAGACGTAGGTCGCCTCCGCCGGGACGTTGGTCGCGGTCGCGGTGAAGCTCTTCATGTTGTTCCACGTCGCCGGCATCGAGGCGTTGCCGCCCGGCGCGTACGTGATGCCGCTCTTCTCGACCCACCCGAGCGGGTTGAAGTTCGCGTCGTACGCGATCGCGACGATGTCCATCGACGGCACCTTGCAGTAGCCGTTGATCGTCAAGGTCGCGGTCGTGAGGTTGGTCGCGCTCGACTGCGTGCCGCACGGACCGTAGACGTAGTAGTTCGCCGCGCCCGAGAGCGCGGCGAGCGTCACCGTGAAGCTCTCGGTCGAGTTGTCGACCGCGGCCGCGTTCAGCGTGATCGTGTCGCCGCCCTTCACGCCGAGGACGGTCTTGATCGTGTAGTCGCTCGTGCCTTCGGGCAAGACCGCGGTGATCGAGCCGCCGTTCGGCATGTCGGCGCTCGCCTTGCCGTCGGCGGTGGTCGACGGGTGGCCGATCTGCGCGCCGCTCGGATCGAGGAAGACGACCGGCACGCCGGAGATCGGCGCGCCCGTGCCGTTGGGATCGAGGACGATCACGTTGACGCGCGTGACGGCGCCGTCGGTCTGGCTGCCGTTGCCGTCGCCGTTGGCGTCGGCGAAGGTCTGGACCTTGCCGCAGGCCCCGAGGAAGAGAAGACAAGCGAGGGTGCGTCGCATGATGAGCCTCAGTTGAAGAGATTCTGCGAGATCGTGATGCGCAGCTGCTGCGCCGCGCTCGATCCGAGGATCGCGCCGCGGAACTCGTCGAAGATGTGCGCGCGCACCGAGTCCCAACCGTCGCCGTCGTCGTCGATCGCGAGCCCGACCAGGTTGTTGATCGTGTCGGTCGTCTTCGGGTTCACGTCGCCGACGTCGGCCGGCAAGGTCGGCAGCGTGTAGTCGCCGATCGTCGGCGTCAGGATGATCCACTCGTAGTTGATCGTGGTCTGCCCGACGGTGCGCGAATAGGTCGCGTCGGCGAGGTAGGTGTCGTAGGTGCCGGTGCCGGTCGACGTGATCGAGAACTTCTGGGTCGACGCGTCGAGCGCGGGCGTGTCGAGCCACGGCAGGAGGTTCGCGCCGACGTCGAGCCCGTAGGTCGAGCTCGCGCCGGCGACGCGCTGGCGGACGATCTGCCCGCCCATGTTGCCGCGCGAGAAGCTGCCGGTGACCCACGCGTTGGTGCCGCCGCCGGGCGCGTTGATCGCGAGCGAGATCTGGTTGTTCGCGGGCGCGCCGCTGTTGCTGCCCTCGTAGCCGCCCGGGAAGCCCGAGACGTGGCTCGCGCTGATCTGCGTGATCTCGGCCGGCACGTTCGAGTAGTGGACCGTGAACTGGTTGTTGAACTGCCACCCCGCCGCGTCGAGCTTGGTCGTGCCCGTGCTGAACGCGACGTTGCTCTTGCTGTTCCACGCGACCAGGCCGTTCGCGTTCGACGCGACGATGTAGATGTCGAACGTGTCGGTCTTGCAGTCGGCGATGAAGTGGAGGACTTGCTTCGCGTCGGCGGTGCCGCACGGGCCGAAGATCTGGTAGCTGGTCGCGCCGCCGACCGGATCGAAGGTGACCTGGAAGGTGCCGACCTCGGTCGGATCCGGGTTGCGGAAGCCGACGACGAGATCGTCGTTCGGCTTGATCGCGTAGATCGTCGCGACCTGGTACTGGGTCGCGCTCTTCGGCCACACGACCGACACGTTCGCGCCCGGCAGCACCGTCGCGGTCGCCTTGCCCTGCGCGTCGCTCGCCGACTTGCCGACCATCGTGCCGTCGGGGTTGAAGAAGACGACCGGCACGCCCTGCACCGGGGTGCCGGATTGATCGGTGTTGAGGACGGTCACCGTGACGGGACCGTGCGGATCGGCGTCGATCGCGGGGACCGCGTCGATCTGCTGGGCGTCAGCGAGGCTCTGGACCTTGCCGCAGGCGGCGACCGCGAGGAGAGCGTATGCAAAGCGCATGGCCCTCGATTGTACGACGGCGTGAGGGACGCGATCCCTCCCGGTGTGGCAAAGCGGTGCCGATCACGCTGTGGGAGCGCGCGGCACACGCTTGCGAGCCAGCAAGATCCCGACGACGAACGCCATCGTGATCGACGAGCCGGGTGTTGCGGATCCGCTGCAACAGCCGCCGCCCCGACGAGGCGTGCTCGGCGCGCCGGGGTGTGACGTGATCCGCGGCGCGGCGCCGGCCTTGCGGGGCGCGGCGTCCTTCGCGGCGCACGCGCCGTCGACGAAGATCGAGGCGGGGCCGGTCGCGACGCGCAGCTCGCCGCCGGACGCGGACAGCGTGATCTTGCAGTCGGCGCCGTCGGCGGCGACGGTGACGCCGACGGTGCCGTCGGCGGCGGCGGGTGAATCGAGGATCACGTGCTCGCTGCCCGACGCGCCCGGCTTCGCGATCGAATAGGACATCGTGTCGCCGGCGTCGTCGGTGGTGACGATGACGCGCGCCGGATCGCCGCCGCGCGCGGCGAGCGTGATCACGCGCGGTGAATCGCCGCTCGCGCGCGCGTCGCCTTCCGATCCGATGTCGAGCACGTGCACCGCGGCGGGCGTGGGGCCCGGGATCTCGGTGCGGTACTCGTCGATCGCGAAGCGCGCGGCGTCGCAGCGGCCGCGCACCGTGCCTTCCTTGAAGCAGTCGCTCGCGTCGAGGTGGCGGACCTCGGGCGAGCCGCCGCTCGAGTACACGCGCTTCACCGCGAAGGACGAGCCGCCGACCTTGCCCTTCGCGGTCGCGCGCTCGAGCACGAGGCGCCCCGGCGTGCGGAAGCGCAGATACATCGGCCGATCGGCGCCGGTGGTCGCGCGATCGATCACGACGATCGACGCGTCGCGGCCCTCGTTCCACGGCACGAGCACGAAGTCGCGCAGCGCGCGCGCGACGTCGCTCGGGTTGTCCTGGAAGCGGAACTGATCGGTGTAGTCGCAGCGCACGGCGAGGGTGCCGCCCTTCGTCTGCGTCGCGAAGCTGTAGCCGGTCGCGGTCGACCAGAAGCCCTGGCTGCCCTTGTACTCGTCGGGGAAGTGCAGCGAGAGCACGCTCGGCGCGTTCGACGTGAAGGTCGACATCGTGCCGTACGGCGACGGATCGACGATCACCTCGTCCTTGCCGCGCGAGACGACCAGGTTGCCCGCGTCGGGGTGATGGTGATCGGTGGCGACGTCGCGGTTGCACACGAACGCGGCCCACACGGCGTCGTCGCGCCACGACGTGCGCGCGTAGAGCACGCCGGAGTCCGACGCGAGGTACGACGTCGGCCAGGTCGTGCGCGCGACGGTCTCGCTGGGCAGCGCGCGCGAATCCGCGAGCGCGTCGTAGAGCGGGAACATCTTGTCGTGGAGCCCGAGCCGGCGCTGCTCGTCCTTCGCCTGCGCCTGCACCGCGGGCGGCGCGTCGCCGAGGATCACGGCCGCGAGCGGCAAGACCGAAGGATCCAGCGACGGCTCCTCCGCTTCGGTGTCACCGACGGCGAACGTGCGGCCGTTCGGCGCGAGCGCGTGCACGCTGCGCGTGAACAGCTGCTCGAGCCAGCGCGACGTGCTGATGTCGATGCCGTTCTGGCGCGCGGCGCGCGCGGCGAGCGCGTACTCGGCGACCGACAGCGGCCCGTACTGCCAACCCTCCATCCAGTCGCCGCCGTCGAGGATGCCGCCGTCGGCGAGCGCGGCCTTCATCTCGGTGCCCCACAGCGTGTCGGCGACCAAGCGCCACAGCGCGTCGCCGTCGGCGCCCGCTTCGCCGCCCTCCGCGATCGCGATCAGGGTCGCGGCCGCGAGCCAGCCCGCGTGATAGTTGTTGCCCGGATCGTGGGCGCGGTAGCCGTTGTCCTTGTACCAATCGGTCCACGCCTTCCAGCGCGCGCGCGCCTTCGCGCGGAGGGGCTCGGGCAGCTTGTCGTGCAGCCAGTCGTACGCGAGCGCGGTCGACGGGCCCATCGCGCGGATCGCGAAGCCCGAGTCGCGGCGCGCGGCCTCGTCGCCGCCCTTGCCGTCGCCGACGTCGGCGAGGTCGTCGAGGATCGCCGTGAAGTAGCGGATCGCGGTCTTCGCGTCGTCGTCGCGGCCGGTGGTCGCCCACGACACGAGGCACGCTTGCAAGGTCGCGCTCCAATCGAGCGCCATGTAGTTGTCGTGATCGTATTCGCGCGGATCGCGGCGCGCGTCCTCGCACCGCGCGATCGCGCGATGCACGCCCGAGTCGTCGTCCTTCGCGGCCTTCTTCCACTGCGCGCGGAGCGCGTCGTCGAGGAGGATGCGCGGATGTTTTCCCGAAGGCGCGGGCTGCGCGACCGCGGTGCCCGCGATCGCGAGCGCGAGGACGACGACGAGGGCCTTCACGCGTCCGTCACTCGCCGGATGCCTTCACGCACGCCGACGCGCGGCTGCCACCCGAGCAGCTTCATCGCGCGATCGCTCTCGTAGTGCAGGCGCGCGAGCGCCGACTGCAAGCGGTACTTGGCGATCGGCGACGGG
>DATJIA010000175.1:0-19836 GCA_035493675.1 Kofleriaceae bacterium
GAGCTCCGCGACGCCCCACGCCTGCGCGATGCAGCCGCCGGGGCGATACGGCGGGAGCGCGTCGAAGACCTCGCTGACCTGGCCGATGCACGCGTCGCCGAGGTGCGCGACGAGCCCGTCGAGCGCGCGGCGCGCGCCCGCGGCGTCGTCGGGGTGCACGCGCAAGCGCGCGTCGATGTACGCGCCCATCAGCCAGCTCCACACGGTGCCCTGGTGGTAGGCGGCGTCGCGCGTCTGCAGGTCGCCGTGATAGGTCGGCTTGAACTGCGGATCGTCGGGCGCGAGCGATCGCAGGCCGAGCGGCGTGACGAGCGCGCGCTCGACGGCGGCGAGCACCGCGGGCCAGCGCGCGGGATCGAGCACCGGGTTCGACAACGACAGCGCGAAGATCTGGTTCGGGCGCGACGACGGATCGTCGCCGTGCTCGCCGTCGACGACGTCGAAGAGCTGCGCGGTCTGCGGGTTCCAGAAGCGCTTGTCGAACGACGCCTGCGCGCGATCCGCCATCCCGCGCATCGACGACGCGCCCGCCGCGTCGCCGGTCCGCGCGAGCCACTGCTCCATCGATCGCAGCGCGTTGTACCAGAGCGCGTTGATCTCGACCGCCTTGCCCCGGCGCGGCGTGACGACCCAGTCGCCGCACTTCGCGTCCATCCACGTGAGCTGATAGCCGGGCGCGCCTTGGCGCAACAAGCCGTCCGCGGGATCGACCCCGATGCCGAAGCGCGTGCCGTGCACGTGGCAGTCGATGATCGATCGCAAGGTCGGCAGGAGCTGCGCGAGCGTGAGCTCGTCGCCGGAGACGCGCAGGTAGCGATCGAGCGCGTGGAAGAACCACATCGTCGCGTCGGCGGTGTGATAGAGCCCCTCGCTGGCGCCCTCGGGGAAGAGGTTGGGCACGAGGCCGTCGCGGACGTAGTGCGCGAACGTGCGCAGGATCGATCCGGCCTCGGCGACGCGCCCGGTGACGAGGGTCAGACCCTCGAGCGAGATCATCGTGTCGCGGCCCCAGTCGGTGAACCAGTGGTAGCCGGCGATGATCGACTCGGCCTCGTCGCCGGCGACGCGCGCGCGGATGCGGTCGTGCGCGCGCCCGATCGGGCGGAACACGAACTGATCGGCGGCGAGCACGAGCTCGGCGGCGGGACCCGTGCGCGCGCGCGGCACCGCGGCGTGCAACAAGCGGCGGCGCCGCTCGCGATCGGCCTCGAAGACCTCGTCGGGCGTGAGCGAGAGCATCGTGTCCCACGGCTCCGTCGACGCGCACAGCGCGACGGGACGATCGGGCGCGAGCGACGCGCGGAAGCGCCCGGGGCTGTACAGCTTGCCGCGCGAGTCGTAGCCGCGGCTCGCCTCGATCGTGTACTGCAGCTCCTCGGCGACGCCGTGCTCGACGACGAACGTGCCGCGATCGCCGTGCAGGTGGAAGCGCAACGAAGGGATCGGATCGGGCGTGCACAGCTCGATCCGATCGCGCTCGGCGCGGATCGGATACATCTCGGGCATCGTCGTCGAGACGTGCTCGTCGTGGCCGCGCACGTGGACCGCGGGCCGCAGCTCGAGGCGCGCGCCGGCGCCGCGCAGCAGGCGATAGACGACGATCGTCGTGTTGAAGCCGTAGGGCATCGCGAGGCGGCGCTCGATCGCGACGCCTTCGCCCTCGTAGCGCCACACCGGCAGGCCGAGCTCGAGGCGGAAGTCGACGAGCGGCAGCTGCGCGTTCGACGTGAACGCGGGCGGCGACCAACCGAGATCGAGCCGCCGGCGATCGGGCAGGCGCACCGACTCCGACAGCTGGTTGAAGATCATCGTGCGCCCGAGCGGATTCGGCAGCGCGGCGACCAGCAGGCCGTGATAGCGGCGCAGCGCGGCGCCGCCGATCGTGCCCGACGCGTAGCCGCCGAGCCCGTTGGTGACCAGCCACTCGAGCGACGACGCGTCGGGGCGATCGAGCGGGACGATGCGAACGGGATCGATGAGGTCGCTCATGACTCGAGGGGCTCCGGGTTGCCGCGCGCGAGCCGCGACGGATCGTCGGCGAGGCGCGCGTCGGGATCGGGCGTGCAGAGGATCGCGCTGTCGGCGGGGAGGTGGAGGCCGCGGCGCAGGAACGGCGGCGGCGTGCCGTGCCCGCCGTAGCGCGGGTCCTCGCTCGACCAGCGCACGCGCCAGCCGGTGCCCGCCGGCGGGGCGAGCAGCGGCTCGGCGATCGTCGTCAGCCGCGCGGTCGGGCCGAGGTTGACGAGCAGGATCGCGTCGCCCGAAAAAAGCACGAACGTTCGTTCCGACAGTACGGCCCCGTCGACGGAGGCCTCGCCGATGCGCAGCTCGGTGCGCAGCCGGAGCAGGTCGCGGTGCAACGCGACGATCGGCCGCGCGAAGTCGCGCTCGCGAGGATCGAGCGCGCACGCCGCGAAGGTCGCGCGCGCGGTCGGATCGGCGAGCGCCGCCTGCGCCTCGGGCGTCGCGAGCTGCGCGAACTGCGCGACGAACTGCGCGCGGCCGCCGCGCACCGCGCGCCCGAGATCGCCGTCGTGATCGGCGAAGAAGCGCCACGGCGCGCGCGATCCGGTCTCTTGTCCCTGGAACAAGAGCGGCAGCTGCGGCGCGAGCAACAGGAGCGCCGTCAGCGCGCGGAGCCGCGCCGGCGCGACGCGATCGATCAAGCGCTCGCCGAAGCCGAGGTTCGCGACCTGATCGTGGTTCTCGAGGTACGTCACGAAGCAATGCGGCGCGAGGCCGCGGGTCGACGTGCCGCGCGGCTTGCGCTGCCACGGGTACATCTGCCCCTGGTAGAGGAAGCCGCGCTTCACCGCCGAGATCAGCTCCTGCGCCGTGCCGGCGTAGTCGTGGAGGTAGCCGTCGATCACGCCGGTGGCGGCGACGACCGCGCTGTGGTGGAAGTCGTCGTTCCACAGCGCGTCGACGCCGTGCTCGCGGATGCACGCGGTGTCCTGCGGCTCGTTCTCCGCGACCACGAAGATCCGGCGCCCGCCGCCGGCCTCGCGCGCGCGCCGCGTGATCGCGGCGACCACGTGCTCGCGCGACGCGTCGAAGATCTGCTGGGTCGCGTCGAGGCGCAGGCCGTCGAAGTGGTGCTCGTCGATCCAGTAGCCGGCGTTCGCGACGAACAGCTCGCGCACCGGCCCGCTCGTCTCGCCGTCGAAGTCGAGCGCGTCGCCCCACTCGTTGGCGTACTTCTCGCTGCGATACGCGGGCGCGAACGTGAAGTAGACGTTCCCCGCCGGACCCAGATGGTTGTAGACGACGTCGAGGATCACCGCGAGCCCGAGCGCGTGCGCGCGATCGACGAACGCGCGCAGATCGCGCGGCGTGCCATAGACGTGCGCCGGCGCGAACAGGTCGACGCCGTCGTAGCCCCAGTTGAACGCGCCGGGGAACTCGGCGATCGGCATCACCTCGATCGTCGTCACGCCGAGCTCGGCGAGGAACGGCAGCTGCGCCGCCGCCGCGCGCCACGTGCCCTCGGGCGTGAAGGTCCCGACGTGCATCTCGTAGATCACGTGGCGATGCGGCTCGACGCCGCGCCAGGCGTGATCGCGCCACGCGTAGTCGTCGGGATCGATGATCTCCGACGGACCGAACGGCCCCTCGGGCTGGTAGCGCGACGCCGGGTCCGCGTACAGCTGATCGCCGAGCCGGAAGCGATAGCGCGCGCCCGCGGCGGCGCCGGGCGCGAAGCACGAGAAGTACCCGCCGGGCTCGCGCTCCATCGAGATCTCGCGGCCGCCCTCGACGACGAACCTGACCTCGCGCCACGCCGGCGCCCACACGCGCGCGTGCGCGCCGCCCGCGGATCGATCGAGCTCCACACCGATCGGCATGCGGCGGCGCATGCGATCGATCGCTGCAGCGCAGATGCCAGGTCGCGGATTGTGTCACCCGCGCACGGCCGTGCGAGATTCGCGGGATGGAGCATCGGGTTCGGGTCGCGCCGCTGATCACCGCGACCTACACGTTCGCCGGC
Organism: Kofleriaceae bacterium; assembly: GCA_035493675.1. Lineage (GTDB taxonomy): Bacteria > Myxococcota_A > Polyangia > Haliangiales > Haliangiaceae > JAIOQA01. The sequence continues at coordinate 3,989 of DATJIA010000175.1, forward strand.
GACACGCTCGCCTACAAGCAGGGCGTGCGGCGCATCCTGATCCCCCTCGCGCAGGTCCGCGCGTTCGCGATCCGCGCGCGGCCGGCCACGTTCGGGCTGCCCAACTCGCAGCTGGTGTTCCGCCTCGAGACCGGCGCGCTGCGCCGCACGGTGATCGATCCCGAGACGCCCGACGCGCGCGCGCTGATCGAGGCGTTGCGCGCGCGGCTCCCCGCCGCCGACGCGACCGAGCTCGCGTGGCCCGACGCGGCCGCGAAGCTCGGCGTCGACGCCCATCCTTGGTACGAGGCGCTGTTCCATCCGCGTACGATGATCGGCATCACGCTGCTCGCCGCGAACTCGGTCGCCGCGAGCGGCATGGAGGTCCCGCGCGATCGTGACGAGCGCCTCGGCCAAGGCATCGGCTTGCTCGTCGTCTCGATCGTGGCGATCTGGTTGATCGTCAGCGGCGTGCGCCGGACGCGCGCTCGCCGCCGCGGCTGATCACGCGACCGAGGTCTCCCCCGAGCCCTCGTCTTCGATGTCGTCGGCCGCCGCGGCGGCGAGCGCTCCATCCCACAGGAGGCGCAGCACGTCGTTGCACGAGGCGACCGCCGCGCGCGCGACCCGCGCGCACGCGTTCACGGTCGGGTCGGGGTGATCCTTGCAGATCGTCGCGCACCGCGACGCGACGCGACGGCACACCGCGATCTGCATCGCGATCATGTGCAGCTGGTACTGATCCGCGTGCGCGATCAAGCGCGCGGTCGTGCTCGCGACGTAGCTCGCGTCCATCACCGCGTGCGCGTTGCGCGACGCGACCGCGCCGCTCCCATTGATCAGCGCGTCCCACGCGGCGAAGCACGCGTCCCCGAGCTGGCGCGCGGCGCGCTCGGTGGCGTCCAGCTTGTCGCGAACTTGCATCCCGCGGATAGCGAGCAAGTTCGATTCCGTTTCCTCGCTCACACGATCAAGGACTTCGGAACCAATCGCTGTGCGCTTGCGCTACACCGAGGCGCAGGCGCACGTGCCTCACGCGAGTCGTTTCGGTCAGTTCAGCTCAGTTGACCACGATGGGCGCGTCGGTCGTGACGCCGGCGCCGAACCACTCGATATTTCCATCCGCGACCGGCGTGACCGCGCCGGTGCCCGGATCGATCGCGATGATCGACCCCATCGCGGTGCCCTTGTCGACGAAGCCGTACAGCTTCCCGCCCCAGTAGCCGAGGCCGAAGATCTTGTCGGCCCCGAGGTCGGTGCCGATGATCGTCGCGTTCCAGGTCGTCGGATCGATCTGAGCGAGGTAGTCGTTGTCGGTGAGCGTGGGGCCGACGTTGACCGTCGCGAAGATGCCCGCGCCGCGGACCGCGACGATGTCGCCGCTCGAGATGATCTGATCCTTGTTGCTCGTGGTGCCGTAGTTGCCGAGCAGCGTGGTCGCGCCGGTCTGTGGATCGATCTGCAGCACGTCGCCGTTGGTGCCGGAGGCGACCAGGATCTCGGCGCTGTTCGGATCGCTGAGATCGGTCGGCACGAACGACAAGCTGGTCAGGTTCGGCGTGCCGCTCGCGAGCGGCGCGAGCAAGGTCGCGGTGCCGGTCGTCGTGTCGATGTGCCAGACCTTGTTCAAGCTGACGCCCGTCATCTGATCGTTCTTGTCGACCGCGATGTCGGTGACGCTCGCGGTGCCGAGCGCGGCGCCGAACGGACCGATGTCGGCGGTCGCGAGCGTGCGCGTGTCGAGCCGGTACAGCTCCTTGCCGCTGTGGCAGTAGACCTTCGACATCGGACCGGGCGCGTCGGTCGACACGGCGTCGATCGTCGACGGCGCATCGGCGCCGTGCGCATCCGGGCCGCCGGTCTTGTTCCCCGACGAGCAAGCCCCGACGAGCACGAGGATAGGAAGGACGAAGTGCAGGCGCTTCACGGCGGGCGCACCGTACCCGTCCGTCGAGCCGATTTCACCAACTTTTGTGCTTATCCTGGCGGTCCGTGGCGCGCAGCACTGACAGCCTCGAGGGCAAGCAGCTCGGCGGCTACGAGCTGGGCAAGCTGCTCGGCTCGGGCGGGATGGGCGCGGTCTATCGCGCGACGCCGAAGACGGGCGGGCGCGCGGTCGCGATCAAGGTGCTCGCGCCCGAGCTCGCGCGCGATCCGAAAGCGATCGAGCGGTTCGAGCGCGAGGCCGAGGCGGTGCGCCGCCTCGAGCACCCGAACGTCGTGCGCATCCACGAGGTCGGCAGCGCGCGCGGCCAGCACTTCCTCGTGATGGAGCTCGTCTCCGGCCCGCCGTTCCGCCGCTTGATCGACGACGCCGACGCGCCGAAGCGCGTGATCGCGGTGCTCGCCCAGGTCGCCGACGGCCTCGCGCACGCGCACGCGCGCGGCATCGTGCATCGCGACATCAAGCCGGACAACGTCTTGATCAGTCGGAGCGACCGCGCGGCGATCGCGGATTTCGGGCTCGCGCGCGTCTCCGACGCGGCGTCGCTCACCGGGCGTGCGCTGCTCGGCACCGCGAAGTACATGTCGCCCGAGCAAGCGCAGGGCGAGAAGGCCGGCGCGCCGTCGGACGTGTACTCGCTCGGCGTGATGATCTACGAGGCGATCACCGGCGACGCGCCGTTCGCGTCGGAGACGCAGCACGGCTACATCTTCAAGCACGTGTCGGAGGCGCCGCCGAGGCCGGAGGTGCGTCCCGGCTTCCCGGCGTCGCTCGGGCGGCTCGCGCTCGAGTGTCTCGCCAAGGATCCGGCCGCGCGCCCGACGATGGACGACGTCGCGGCGCGCGTGCACGCGGCGCTCGAGACGCGCGCGCGATCGTCTCGGCTCGGGTGGATCGCCGTGCCGCTCGTCGCGATCGCGTCGTGGCTGGCGCTCCCGAGCGCGCTCGAGATCGCCCGCGCGCTCGTCGGTGTGCGTTAAGCTCGCGCCATCGAGTCCGGAACCATCATCGACGGGCGCTATCGCTTGGGCGAGGAGCTCGGCGCCGGCGGCGTCGGCACCGTGTATCGCGCCGAGCGGATGAAGCTCGGCCGCGCGGTCGCGATCAAGTTCCTGCAGCCCGAGTTCGCGCGCCAGCCCGACTTCATCAAGCGGTTCGAGCGCGAGGCGCTCGCGATGAGCCGCATCTATCACCAGCACTGCGTGTCGATCATCGACTACGGCCTCTACGAGGACTCGCCGTACCTCGTGATGGAGTACGTGCCGGGCCGATCGTTGTCGCGGATCCTGCGCGAGGGTCCGCTCGCGCCGCGGCGCGCGGTGAAGATCATGCTGCAGGTGCTCGACACGCTCGCGTACTTCCACCGCCGCAACGTCCTGCACCGCGATCTCAAGGCCGAGAACATCATGATCGCCGGCGACGAGCACGACGACGAGGACTTCGTCGTGCTGCTCGACTTCGGCATGGCGAAGCTCTTGTCGGGCGTCGGCGCCGACATCAGCGTGAGCGTGAAGGGCGTCGTCGTCGGCACGCCGAGCTCGATGTCGCCGGAGCAGATTCGCGAGCAGACGCTCGACGCGCGCGCCGATCTCTACTCGTGCGGCGTGCTGCTCTATCACATGCTCGTCGGGAAGCGGCCGTTCCAGAGCGACGACATGGTCGCGGTCTTCAAGATGCACCTCGAGCAGCCGCCGGTGCCGCCGACGGAGATCCTCGGCACGCGCGCGATCTCGCGCGAGCTCGAGGCGGTCGTGATGAAGGCGCTCGAGAAGGATCGCGACGCGCGCTGGCCCGACGCGCGCGCGATGGCGGAGGCGCTGGTCGCGACGCGCGAGGCGCGCGAGCAGGATCGGCGCGCGAGCACGGTCGGCAGCATGCGATTGCCTGTTGCGCGCTCTCGAGCCACGTACGCGGGGTGGGTGCTCGCCGCGGTCTTTGCGGCGTTGTTCGCGGTTTCCGTCGTCCGTCGTCCGTCGTCCGTCGTCCGTGAGCCGGAGGTCGTCGTCCGTCGTCCGTCGTCCGTCGTCCGTCCCCCAGATCCCGTCGACGCGCCCGTCGTGATCGATGCCCCGCCGCCGCCGGATGCCGCGGTCGTGATCGCCGATGCGGCCGATGACCCGACGATGCGCGCGGTGAAGGAGGCGCTGTCGGGGCCCGACGGCGATCAACAGATCGATGCGCTCGTGAAGAAGATCGACGAGCCGATCCTGATCGATGCGCTGGTCGCGGCGACCACCGCCGACGGCACCTGGTACCTGCGCCACCACGCGCGGTTCGCGTTGCAGCGCTTGCATCACCTCGAACGCGCCGACGACGTCGCGATGTGGATCGCGGATCTCGCGCAGGCGACGACCTGCTTCGAGATCAAGCGCGCGCGCAGCGAGCTCGCCGACAGCAGGGATCCGCGCGCGGCGGCCGCGCTGCGCGACGGTCCGCGCGAGTGCGATCAGTCATCGCCGCCGTGATCGATCATGATGCTCGGCTCGGAGATGACGATCATCTCCGGATCGACGTCCGCGGTCGCTTCGCGCGCGCGCGCGACGCCGGGCAGGCGCAGCACGTCGAAGTGACGGCGCCGCGCGACCGGCACCTGCCCGACCAGATCCGCGAGCGCCGCGTGGGTCAGGAAGATCTCCTCGCGCCGCGAGTCGCCGAGATCTCGCAGCAGGCGTAGCTCGGTCGGCGTCTGCGATCGCTCGACGATCGCCGCGACCGCCGGCGCCATCGCGCCGAGCAAGCGATCGACGAACCGCGACGGCTGCTCGAGCTCGTCGAGCGGCGCGTCGTCGAGCGTCGCCGCGCGAAGCGTGCCGCCGCTGCGCTCCTCGAGCAGCGCCGCGATCGCGAACGCGAGCGCGCGCGCGTCGTCGGCGGGCGACGACGCGCCGAGCTTGCCGCCGACGTCGACCGCGCCCGAGCCGCGATCCAAGACGATCTCGACCCCGTCGCGCAGATCGACCTCGATCACGTGCGCGCCGACCCGCGCGTGCGCCACGATCAGCTTGTCGAGCTTCTTGGTCTTGGCGAACGCCGCGACCTTCGCGTCGCCGGACGGCGAAGCGAACGGCGTGCCCGCGAGATCCAGCTCGAGCTCGACCGCGATCCCGTACGGCGTCGTGCTTCGCGCGATCGCGGTCTTCCCGGACAGCTCGATCGCGCGCGACGCGTCCGGAAGCTCGTGCTCGCGCAGGAACGCGGCGACCGCGTCGATGCAGGCGCCGTGCGCCGCGCGCTCGCGGGCCGCGATGTCGTCGCCGGCGGCGCGATCCTGCGCGTGGATCTCGTCGACCGCGCGCGCGACCGCGGCGTCGACCGCGTGCTCGATCGCGTTCGCGCAGCGCGTGACCGGATCGTCCTCGGGCGCGCTGGCGACGCCGCCGACGCCGTCGCGCACCGCCGCGCGCAGCGCCTCGATGCGCGCCTCGAGCGTGTCCGCGCGCGCGCGCTGCGAACGGCGGCGGCGCGCCAGCTCGATCAATCGGTCCTCCGCGAGGAGGATCTCGACCGACATCGAGAGGGCGCGCCGCAGGGTGGCCAGGTAGTTCGTGCGGAGCGGCGACGGCGTGCAGTCTCCGTAGAGGAACGTCACGCCGCGAGCATAGCCGGGATCAGGCTCCCGACACCGCCGGCGAAAGCACCGGCTCCGCGGTCCTCGCCGCGATCGCCTCGCCGTGACCGCCACCCTCCTCGGGGTGATAGCCGGCCTCGCCGTGATCCGCCTGATCGAGGCCGTTCTCCTCGTACTCGACGCTCGGGCGGAGGCCGAAGATCGCCTTGACCGCGAACGCGATCACGACGGTGCCGCCGATCGAGATCGCCATCGTGAGGCCGATCGCCTTCAGCTGCTCGAGCCACAACGCCCCGCCGACCAGATCCTTCAGGTTGGTGTCGAGGTTCGGGTTCGCCTTCGCGCTGGCGAAGATGCCCGCGAGCAAGCAGCCGACCGTGCCGCCGACGCCGTGCACGCCGAAGGTGTCGAGCGCGTCGTCGTACTTGAAGATGCCCTTGAGCGCGGTGCACGCGAAGAACGGCACCACGCCGGCGATCATGCCGATCAAGACGGCGCTGTTCGCGGTGACGAAGCCGGCGCATGGCGTGATCACGACGAGCCCGGCGACCGCGCCGGAGCAGAAGCCGAGCACGGTCGGCTTGCCGCGCGTGATCCACTCGAGCGCGGGCCACACCATGCTCGCGATCGCGGCGGCGAGCGTGGTCGCGACGAACGCGTTGGCGGCGATGCCGTCGCCGGCGACCGCGCTGCCCGCGTTGAAGCCGTACCAACCGACCCACAGCATGCCGGTGCCGATCGCGGTCAAGACCAGGCTGTGCGGCAGGAACGCGCGCTTGCCCCACCCGGTGCGCTTGCCGAGGATCAAGCAGAGCACGAGCGCCGACCAGCCCGACGACATGTGCACGACGGTGCCGCCGGCGAAGTCGATCGCCTTGATCGACGCCTTCGCGTTCCACACGCCGTTCATGAGGCCGTCGATGCCCCACACCATGTGCGCGAGCGGGAAGTACACGACGAACATCCACAGCGCGATGAACGCCATGATCGCCGAGTACTTCATGCGCTCCGCGATCGCGCCGACGATCAGGCCGGGCGTGATGATCGCGAACATGAGCTGGTACATCGAGAAGACGTTCTGCGACACCCAGTACGAGTAGTCGCCGTTCGGCGCGGGCCCGACGCCTTCGAGCATCGCGAACTTGGTGCCGCCGAGGATCGACGAGCCGCTCGCGAACACGAAGCTGTAGCCGACCGCCCACCACAACAAGGTGACGAGGCCGGCGCAGCCGAAGCACTGCGCGACCACCGACAGGATGTTCTTGCGGCGGACGAGGCCGCCGTAGAAGAGCGCGAGGCCGGGCAGCGTCATGAAGAGCACGAGCGCCGCCGACGTCATCATCCACGCGTTGTGCCCGGGGCCCGGCGTGTTCGCGAGCGCGCCGCCGTTGGCGTCGGGCGCGCCGTTGGTGACGTACGCCTCGAGGTTGGCCAAGCGCTGCTCGACCGTCGGGCCGGCCGCGGGCGGGGTATCCGCCATGGCCGCGCGGGCTCCGAGGAGCCCGAACGCGATCAAGACGGGGCACAACAGGACGGCGAACGAGAGGCGTCGCAGGCGCATGGGGCAAGATTTCCAGCGCCAGGTTTCCGGCTTGTTACGAAGACGAAAAACGTAGACGCAGAACGCCGTTCGTAACGATCTCGCGCAACTCGCAACCATCGCGACGGCCGCGCGAAACAATGCCGCGCGATCGTGGGCCCGTGATCTGCCGCGACGAGCTGGTCACCTTCGACGGCTGCGACGACGGCTTCCTGCGCGGCGGCAAGCTGCTCGAGTGGCTCGACGGCGTCGGCGCGGTGGCGGCGACGCGGTTCGCGCAGGGCCCGGTCGTGCTGGTCGCGGTCGACGCCGCCGACGTCCGCGATCGCATCGAGGTCGGCGCGCGGGTGACGATGCGCGCGCGCGTCGCCGACACGACCGCGCGATCGATCGGCGTGCTCGTCACGATCATGATCGAGCTGCGGCGCATGATCACCTCGTCCTTGCGGTTCGTCGCGCTCGACGCGACCGGCGCGGTGATCGCGGTCCCGCAGCTCGCGCCGGCTGGTCCGCCGATGCGCACCGACGTCGCGGCGGCGTGCGACGACGACGCGCGGCACGAGCTCGCCTTCGTGCTCGACGAGCCGCCCAAGCTGCTCGGTGCGCGCCGGCGAGGCGCGCGCGCCGGGATCCGCGCGCCGCTGGCCGCCTACGTGCACAAGCCCGCGATGGGCCGGAAGATCCGGATCCGCAGCACGCTGCACGGCGGCGAGCTCATGAAGTGGATCGAGCAAGGCGCCTCGATGTCGGCGGCCGCCTTCGCGGGCGCGCCGGTGCGGCTCGCCGCGGTGCGCGGCCTGTCGTTCCTGCGGCCGGTGCCGGCGGGCGTGCTCGTGGGCGTCGACGCGGTCGCGGCGCCCGGCGACGGCGGCGGCGTCACCGTGCGCGTGCGCGTCGCCGACGAGCGCGACGCGCCGCCCTATGCGCGCGGCGCCTTGACCTACGTCGCGGGCACCGACCCCTAGCGCGGGGCCTTGGTCCCCACGCCGCGCCCAGCATCGTCGGAAACTTGCGCGCCGGATCGCATGGCCCCGAGGATGCAATGGGGAGCACCTGTTGTTCATGCGGTCGGTCGCACGGCTCGCACTCGCGTTCGTCGCCCTCGGGGTCGCGACCGCGCGCGCCGACGCGCCCGAGATCGGTGACGCGGTCGCGGCGGGGCAGGAGTGGCGGATCGACACGCCGCACGGCGCCGTGCACGTCTGGGCGCCGGCGGGCTACGACCCGGCGACCGCCGAGACGATCGTCTACGTGCACGGCTACTGGACGACCGTCGACGAGGCCTGGATCGATCATCGGTTGCCCGAGCAGTTCGCGATGTCGGGCTTGAACGCGCTCTTCATCGCGTGCGAAGCGCCGAGCGACAAGCACGAGCCGGTCGCGTGGCGATCGCTGCGCGGGCTGCTCGCGGCGGTCGCCGGCGCGCAGATCCCGATGCCGAACGGACGCCTGGTCGCGGTCGGTCACTCGGGCGCGTACCGCACGCTGATCCCGTGGCTCGCGAACCCGCGGCTCGACACGGTCGTCCTGATCGACGCGGCGTACGAGCCCGATCCGTTCCGCGCGTGGGTGCGCGCGACGCGGCGCCATCGCCTGATCGACATCGGCGAGGACACGCTGCGCTGGACCGAGCCGCTGCATCGATCGCTGCCGAGCACGGTCGTCCTCGACGACATCCCGCCGCCGGAAGCCGGCGAGCTGCCACCCGAGGCGGCCGCCGCGCGGGTCGTCTACATCCGCTCGACGATCGGGCACATGCCGCTCGTCACCGGCGGCGTCGCGCTGCCGATGGTCTTGCGCGCGCTGTCGTCGGAGCCGCTGCCCGACGACGCGCTGCCGCTCGGTCTCACGCCTACGACGGAAGAGCCCGATACGATCGCGTCGACCGAGCCCGACGAGTAATCGGCGCGCGCGCGCGCTACCATCCGTGGCGAATGAGCGCGCCGGCGCCCAGCCTCGCTCCGGGTCAGGTGATCGCCGGCCGCTATCGCGTGGTCGCGCACCTCGGCAGCGGCGGCATGGGCGACGTCTACGAGGTCGAGCACGTGCTGCTCAACAAGCGCTTCGCGCTCAAGCGCTTGTCGGCCGACATCGGCGACGACAAGGCGCTGGTCGAGCGCTTCTTGCGCGAGGCGCGCGCCGCCGCGGCGACCGGGCATCCCGGCGTCGTCGACGTCGTCGACGTCGGCTTCGACGAGCAGGAGCGGCCGTACCTCGTGATGGAGCGCCTGGTCGGCGAGACCTTGCGCCGCCGGCTCGATCGCGGATCGCTCGACGTGCCGATGCTCCTGCGCGTCGCGCACGCGATCCTCGACGCGCTCGAGGCCGTGCACGCGCGCGCGATCATCCATCGCGACATCAAGCCCGACAACCTGTTCTTGTGCCGCGACGGGCGGCTCAAGGTGCTCGACTTCGGGCTCTCGCACGACACCAACGTCGACGTGCGGCTCACGCAGAGCGGCGCGGTGATGGGCACGCCCGCGTACATGGCGCCCGAGCAGGCGCGCGGCGGCGACGTCGATCTGCGCACCGATCTGCACGCGGTCGGCGCGGTCTTGTACGAGTGCGCGGCCGGGCGCGCGCCGTTCGTCGCCGCGACCTACAGCGTCTTGATCGCGATGATCCTCGAGGACGAGGTCGAGGAGTCGCCGATCGCGCACCTGCCGGAGCGCCTGCGGAGCGTGATCATGCGCGCGCTCGCGAAGCGCGCGGACGATCGCTTCGAGAGCGCCGCCGAGATGCGCGAGGCGCTCGATCCGGTCGATCCGAGCTCCGGCGACGACGACGCGGCCGGGTGGGGCGGGGCACCGTCGGCCGCGGACGAGGAGCTCGTCTCGAGCCCGACCTTGATGAGCCGCCAGGCGACGCCGGCGCCGAAGAAGCGCACGCCGCCGCCCGCCGCGGCGACCGCGATCCAGCGCCCGCGTCGAACCAATCCGGCGGCGGCGCCGACGCCGGCGCCGGAGTCTCCGTCGGCGCCTGCGCCCGCCGCGCCGCCGATCGAATCGTCGCCGCCGCCCCCGCCGCGCCGTCGCGTCTCGATCGTGATCATCGGCGCGATCGCGATCGTCGCGATCGGTGCGATCGCGATCTGGATCGCGACTCGCCGCGGCGGCGGCGCGCCCAGCGACACCGCGCCGCCGCTCGCGCTCACGTCTTCGCATCGACTCACGCTCGAGGCCGGCTGCGAAGAATATCCGCAGCTCACGCCCGACGGCCGCGGCGTCGTCTACGACGGCTTCATCGACGGCGACGACGAGATCCTCTACGTCGGCGTCGACGGCGGCGGCGCGCGTCGCCTCACGCACGATCCCGGTTGGGACTACGCGCCCGCGCTGTCTCCCGACGGGCGCCGGATCGCGTACGTCCACGAGGGCGCCGATCGCCGCACGGTCAGGGTGATCGAGATGAAGGGCGGCACACCGCACGAGTTGGGCCCGATCAGCGGCTATCCGGCGTGGTCGCTCGACGGCGCGCTGCTCGTCGGCGACGCCTCCGGTCGCGTGCTGCGCTGGGATCTCGCGGCCGACACCGCGGCGGGGATCGTGAGCGAGCGCGTGCTCGCGCAGCTGCCCGCCGGCGCGCGCCCGTATCACGTCGCCGCGATCCCGGGCGGCGGCGTCGCGGTGATGTGGTGGACGTCGAGCGAGGCCGACCGCACCGCGCTCGGCGAGATCGACGCGAACGGCGCGCTGCGCGTGATCGAAGAAGGCGCGACCGACTACGACGGCGGGCTCGCCGCGTCGCCGACGCGCCGCGGCTACTACGCGACCCGCAAGGCCGCGACCACCGGCAACGAGCTGTGGTGGCGTCCTTGGGGCGGCGGCGCCCCGGTGCTCGTGCCCGGCGGGCTCTCGCCGCGCGCGGGCGTCGCGATCTCCGCCGACGGTCATCGCCTCGCGCTGTCGACCTGCACCGAGTCGTCGTACGTCGCGAAGATCGACGCCGGGGCCGCGCCGACGGCGATCGCGCGCGGCGATTGGAAGGATGGCAATCCGTTCGCCGCCGATCCCGCGCACCTCGTGATCACCTCGGATCGCCGCGGCAGGCAGCAGGGTTGGCTCGTCGATCTCGCGACCGGCGACGCGCGCGCGGTCACGCCGCTCGACAGCCACGGCGCGACGCCGTCGCCCGACGGCAACTCGATCGCGTTCGCCGCCGACGGCGGCCGCGGCGGCATCGCGATCGTCCCGACCGCGGGCGGCGCGACTCGCCGCCTCACGCGCGATCCATCCGACAGCGCGCCGGTCTTCACGCGCGACGGCGCGCAGGTCGCGTTCGTGCGCATCGCCGCCGGCGGCAAGCCGCACGTCTACGTCGTCCCCGCGCGCGGCGGGGCCGAGCGCATGCTCGCCGCCGGCGCCGAGCCCGCGGCCTCTCCCGTCGACGACACGCTCGCGTTCGTCAGCGCGCCCGACGACACCGGCGCCGTGCAGGTCCTGCTCGGCGATCTCTCCGGCGCCGCGCCGCACCCGGTTCCCGCGCTCGCCCCCGCCGCGTGGGCGCACCCGCGCTTCTCCGCCGACGGCAAGCGCCTGTTGCTCGTCCGCGGCTACAAGGAGCTCGTCGTCGTCACGCTCGACGGCAGCGCGCCGCCGTCGACCTTCTGGACCGCCGGCACCTCGAGCATCCTCGCCGCCGACTGGTCACCCGATCAGCACGGCGTCGTCGCGGCGCTCGCCGACTACGACGGCGACATCTGGATCGCCGACGGCACCTTCCCGTGAACGATTCTTGCGCACCGGCGGGCCGGCGTTCTGAACGCGCACTCCGCGCTTGCCACGCGCGCCCACGCTTCCGTACCGTTCGCGCATGGGGAGCACCGCGATCGCGATCGCCGCGCTGTATCCCGTGATCGTGATCGTCGGGTTGACGAACACGATCGGCTACCACCGCTTGCTCACGCATCACTCGTTCGAGACGCGCGGCTGGCTGCGCGCGACGATCACGATCGTGTGCGCGCAGTACAGCGGCTCGCCGATGGCGTGGGTCGGCGCCCATCGCGTGCACCACACGATCTCGGACACCGACGGCGATCCGCACACGCCCGCGAAGGGCTTCTGGCACGCGCACGCCGGCTGGCTGTGCGGCGGCGTCCGCAACCCGATCCTCTGCATCCTCTTCGCGCTGTCCGGCTTCGGCCTGCACGTGCGCTTCTTCGTCGTCGATCTCCGCCGCCTCGCCGGCCGCGTGAAGCCGACCTGGCGCACGATGACGCGCGATCTCGTCAAGGAGCGCCTCATGCGCGTGCTCGACACGCCGCTCGTGATCTCCGCGTGCTTCGCCGCGCAGCTCGCGCTCGCGTGGTGGATCGGCGGCTGGTGGGGCATCGCGTGGCTCTGGCTCGTGCACGTCGTGCTCAACAACGCGACGTGGATCGTGAACTCCGCGTGCCACTGGCCCGGCCTCGGCGATCGCCCGCACCAGACGCGCGATCGCTCGCGCAACGTCCGCTGGCTCGCGCTGCTCACGCACGGCGAGTCCCACCACAACGCGCACCATCGCCACCCGCGCAGCGCGCATCACGGCTTCGACGGCGGCTACGATCTCTCGTGGACCGTCATCCGCGGCCTCGCCCGCCTCGGCCTCGCCTGGGATCTCCAAACCCCGCTGGTGCGCTCATGACCCACGACGCCTTCTCCACGCTGACGTCCATGATCCTCGAGGTCCTCCCCGACGAGCCCCTCGATCCCATCGCGCCCACCACCTCGTTCCGCCACGACCTCGCCTTCGACTCGATCCAATTCATCGCCCTCGCCGAGCTGATCCAAGATCGCTACCCCGACGTCGACTTCGTCACCTGGATCCAAGCCAAGGACCTCGCCCAGGTCATGGACCTCAAGGTCGGCGACGTCGCCGCCTTCGTCATCGCATCTGGAGCCGATGGCCGGGTTTGAACCGTATGGCTCGCTCAGTCTAGACACCGATCTCTAGGGTTTTTCTCCCCGCCACGTCAGGGTCCTCCCCGATGGCGACGTCGCGGTCGTCGCGCTTACCTGATCCGGCGTGAAGCGACGCGAGCGATGCATCGGCACCGGTTGATCTTGATCGAGGACCACGACCTCGTCCGGGCAGCGCTGCGCATGCTCCTCGAGCATCTGGCCAACGTCGAGGTGGTCGGTGAGGGCGCCGACGGCAACGACGCGCTGCGCCTGATCGCGTCGTTGCGACCCGATCTCGCGCTGATGGATCTCGCGATGCCCGGACTGAGCGGATTCGAGGCGACCCGGCGTGCCGCCAAGCGATTCCCGAAGACCAAGGTCTTGATCCTCTCGATGCACTCCGATCGCGGCTACGTGCGGCAGGCAATCGGTGCCGGCGCGTCGGGCTACTTGCTCAAGACGGCGGGCGTCGACGAGATGAAGCTCGCGATCGCGGCGGTCCTTCGCGGGGACACCTGGCTCAGCCCGACGATCGCGAGCGCGATGATCGACGACACCGTGCGCGGCCTGCGCTCGCGAGCCGCGTCGGCCCGCGCCGATGCGTTGACGACGCGGCAGCGAGAAGTGCTCCAGCTCATCGCGGAGGGGAACACGACGCGTGAGATCGCCCTCTCGCTGCGCATCAGCGTCAAGACCGTCGAGACCCATCGCGCGCAGATCATGGAGCGGCTCGACATCGACAACCTCGCCGGGTTGGTGCGCTACGCGATCCGCGCCGGCATCGTCCCGGCCGCGTCCTAGGTGGATCCCCCCGTCGGGGTCAGGGTTAACCCTGATTGTCGGGCGTCGCCCGCGACCGTAAGACGAGAGCGATGAGCGAGCCGAGGCTCTCGGTGGACGATGGTCGGGCGATCCGCGCCTTCTGGGAATTCTACGAGCCGCGTCGCACGCACCTGCGCCGCCGGATCCGAGAGAGCGACGAGGATCTGTCGTGCTGGCGCGTCGTGCTCGAGGTGGTGGCGCCGTTGCTCACGACGTGGTCGCCCAACCTCGAGCTCCAGCGCGCGGCGATCGTCGAGGATCGCTGGCAGCCGTACCTCGCCGCGTTGCAAGCGGAGACCGCGCGCTGCGCGCGTCTCGGGGTCCTGTATGCCGGATGGTTCGATCTGTTGCGCGCGTATCGCAACGCTGTGCGAGACGAGCTCGCCGAAGAACGATACCGCGACGCGGAGCTGGTTCGACAGGGGCTGAATCTGTTCCTGGACATCGCGACGGCGACCGTCGCGCTGGCGTTCGACGAGGAACGCCACCGCACGATGTTCGAGCACTGTCCGCTGCCCATGTGGATGTACGATCGCGAAACGCTCGCGTTCCTCGCCGTGAACGACGCTGCCGTCGAGCAGTACGGCTACAGCGAGCGCGAGTTCCTCGGCATGACGCTCGCCGACATCCGGCCGGAGGAGGACCTCGCCGCACTCCGAGCCGATGTCCGCGCCGGCGGACACGAGCTGCGAACGTGGCGTCACCGGAAGAAGGACGGGACGACCCTGCTGGTCGAGGTGCACGCCAGCGACTTCGTGCTCGACGGGCGCAACGTCCGCCTCGTGCTGATCGCGGACGTCACCGAGCGCGAGGAGTCTCGGCGCGCGCTGGCCAAGACGGAGGCCCAGCTCCGCCAGTCGCAGAAGCTCGAGGCGGTCGGCCGGCTCGCCGGCGGCGTCGCGCACGACTTCAACAATCTGCTCACGGTGATCACGAGCTACGCGACGCTGCTCGAAGATCGGTTCAGCACCGGCGACGAGCCCCACGCCGACGCGGCGGAGATCCGGATCGCGGCCGAGCGTGCCACCGCGATCACGCGCCAGTTGCTGACGCTCAGCAGTAGCAGCGCGATCGAGGCACGCGCGATCGAGCTCAACGACGTGATCTCCGAGCTGTTGCCTATGTTGCGGCGGCTCGTCGGTGACGAGGTCGCGATCGTGGTGTACCCGGGCGAGCGGTCGACGATCGTCGCGGATCGATCGCAGGTCGATCAGATCCTCCTCAACCTGGCGGTCAACGCCCGCGACGCGATGAGCGACGGCGGCCGCATCACGTTCGAGACGAGGACGCACGAGCTCGACGACGAGAGCGCGGCGCTGCGCGGTCTCCGCGGCGGCCGCTACGTCGTCTTGTCGGTGACCGACACGGGCATGGGCATGGACGCCGACACGCAGGCGCGCATCTTCGAGCCGTTCTTCACGACCAAGGGGTCGGGCAAGGGCACCGGTCTCGGCCTGTCGATCGTGCACGGGATCGTCGCGCAGGCGGGCGGCGCGGTCGCGGTTTACAGCGAGCCCGGGCAAGGCACGGCCTTCCACCTCTACCTGCCCGCGTGCTCCGACGCGGTCGCGGCCGAGCCACCGGCCGTGCCCGTGAGCGTGCCGCCGGAGATCGAGCCCGCGACGGTGCTCCTCGTCGACGACGATCACCAGGTGCGCGCGGTGTCGGCGCGCATCCTGCGCGCGGCCGGCTGCTCGGTGCTCGAGGCCGCCACCGCCGACGAGGCAACCCACCAATGCGTCACGCACGAAGGCGCCATCGACGTGCTCTTCACCGACGTGATCCTCGCCGATCACAGGGGCGACGAGCTGGCGCGACGGCTGTCGGCGCTCCGACCGGGCCTGCGGACCGTGCTCACCTCTGGTTACCCGGCGGGTGCGCTGACCGTTGCAGGCGAGCCGCCTCGGCCGCTCGTCGCGAAGCCGTTCAGCCCGTTGGAGCTGCGCGCGGCGATCGCGCGCGCGCTCAGCGATCGCGACCCATCGGCGGCGCCGCGGACGGAGACGGCGCGCCCGCGCGTGCTCTTGGTCGACGACGACGAGGATGTCCGCCGCTCGCTGACACGCTTCCTCGAGCTCAGCGGCTTCGACGTCACCGAGGCGCGCTGTGGCC
>DATJIA010000176.1:0-7992 GCA_035493675.1 Kofleriaceae bacterium
CTACTTCTCGAGATCGAGGTGACAGCTCGCGCCTTGGCCCGGGCTCTCCGCGATCGTCGCCTCGAGGCCGAGGATGTGCGCGGCCTCCAAGACCTTCGCGAGCCGCGCGACCAGGAGCTCCGCGACGTGCTGCGCGAGCGGCTCGACGGCGATGTTGTCGATCGGCAGCAGCAGCACGTCGGCGCGCGGCAGGACATAGCGCGCGCCGCACAGGCGGAACTCGATCTCGTCCTTGGTGTCGGAGATGACCTCGAAGTGCGGGTTCTTCTCGGCGAGGAGCGTGCGCTCCTTGTAGAGCGCGCACAGCTCGCCGAGCGCCTGCTTGATGTCGCCGAACGGCACCATCGCGGCGAGCGAGACGTCGGCGACCTCGATCGCGACGCCGACCTGGTAATTGTGCCCGTGCAGCCGCTCCTTCGTGCCGTCGGGGAAGACGGTCATGTGCGCGCACGAGAGCTTGTACTGCTCGCGCGCGACGAAGATGCGATGGCGCCGCCGCATGTGGGCGCACTATTGCGTATCAGCGGCCGAACGGGAAGCTCATGATGTACAGCGCGCCGAGATCCGTCTCCATGGGCGACGACGGCGCATAGCACGGACCGCCGCAGCGCGGGCTCGGATCGAGCGGCGCCGGCGCGTGCGAGACCACGAGCGAGAGTCGGATCGTGATGCCGTAGTACGCGCGCGTGTGGCCCGGCACCAGGAACTCGACGCCGAAGCCGGCGTTGGCGTCGGGGCGGTGCAGCGTGCCGCCCTCGCTCCAACGCTGGAGCTCTTCGCCGACGCCGGCCTCGACGAACAAGGACAGCGGCGCGAGGCGCTCGAACGACGTCGTGAGCACGTCGTAGCGGACGTTCGCGGAGAAGCGGTTCATCAGCGCGCGGTGCTCGCGCAGCTCGTCGCCGATGCGTCCGTGCTCGACGAGCAGCTGGTACTCGCCGAACAGGAACAGGCGATCGAAGCGCCGTCCCGCTTGCACGCCGAGCCCGAGCCCGCCGCCGCCGAAGTCGCCGTATGGCATGTCGCCGATCGCGATCGACGCGCCACCTTCCCACGCGTGATAGCGGCTGACGACCTCGTCGTCGTCGTTCTCGTAGTCCGCGTCCGCGCGCGCGCTCGTCCCTGCGATCGCGAGGATCGCTCCACCCAATACCAGTCCACGCATCTCGTGCCTCCCGGGCACGACGTAACGGCCGCCGCGAACGTACTACAGCTTCAGCGGCGCAAGGCCACGCGCGCCAAGAAGATGCACGCGATCGCGTTGAGCGCGAGCCAGATCGTGGCGAGGCCGAAGATGTGCGGGACATGCATCGCGGTCATCGGGACCGCCGCGAAGAACAGCAGGTGACCGGCGACGCCGGCGGCGAGCCCTGCGAGCGGCGCGCGCAGCTTCGCGACGCCCCACAGCCCCGCGAGGAGCGCGAGCGGGACGAGCGCGCTGAAGAACAGCAGGTTGCCGTGGCCGGCGGGGCCGAGGATCGAGAGATCCCACGACGGCAGGCCGCGCGTCAGCGCCTCCATACCGGGCAGGCTCGACGCCGACGGCGCGATCCACGGCAGGAAGAACAAGCCGCTCGCGCCGATCACGACGCCGAACAGATACGAAGGGCCGAGCTTCACGCCGAGGCCGCGCTTGCGCGCGCTCGCGGCGACCGCGCCGGCGACGAGCAGGCCGAGGCCGAGCTGCCAACCGCCCGTCGACGCGCGCGCCTTCTTGATCGCGGCGGGCGCGTCCATGATGCCCGAGCCGTAGCGATCGCGGACGTAGCTCTGCGCGGTCGGCTTCCGCGACGTGTCCTTCAGGATCGTCTCGACCGCGTCGGGATCGGTGACGCCTTCACCGACGACGAGCGCGGCGACGCCCGCGACGTGCGGCGACGCCATCGACGTGCCCATGTACGCGTAGTAGTCGTCCTTGGTCGGATCGCCGATCGCGATCGTGTTCTGCAGGACGCCGCCGCCCGGGTTGTTGCGGCCGCCGTCGGCGGAGCGCGTGTTGCCGCCCGGCGCGGCGATGTCGATGTCCTTGCCGTAGTTCGAGTAGAACGTGGTCGCTTCGTCTTCCTGGGTCGCCGCGACCGCGATCGCGCCCGGATACGCGGCGGGATAGCCGACCTGGCCGCGCGACTCGTTGCCCGCGGCGCACACGACGACGACGCCCTTGTCGTGCGCGTACGCGACCGCCTTCTTCAGCACGCGCGACGGGAAGCGCCCGCCGAGCGACATGTTGATCACCTTCGCGCCGTGATCGGCGGCGTAGCGGATCGCGTCGGCGATGCCGGCGACCGAGCCCGAGCCCGAGCCCGACAAGACCTTGAGCGGCATGATCTTCACGTTGCGCGCGACGCCGGCGACGCCGATGCCGTTGTTGGTCGCCTGCGCGATCGTGCCGGTGACGTGGGTGCCGTGGCCGTGATCGTCGTCGGCGAACTTGTTGTTGTCGACGAAGTTGTACGGATCGACGAACGTGATGCCCGCGAGATCGGGCACCAGGTGGAACTTGGCGCGGTTCTCGAACGCGACGCCGGTGTCGAGCACCGCGACGGTCACGCCGTTGCCGTCGGCGAGCTTCCACGCCTCGGGCATGCCGATCTGGCGGAGGTGCCACTGCTTCGGATAGAGCGGATCGTTCGGGAAGCCCTCGTGCGCGGGCGCCGGCTCGGCGACCGCGGTCATCTCGGTCGGATCCAGCTGCATCGTCGCGTCGGGCTCGGCGATCTCGACCTCGGGGCGCTGCGACAGCGCCGCGAGCACGCTCGCTTCGCGGCCGGCGTCGACGTGCGCGCGGTAGAGCTTGGTCTCCTGCGCCTCGTTGGAGTCGACCAGCGTGAGCGTGATGCCCAGGTCGTGCTCGATGGCCGCGACCTGCGCGCCGCTCGCGTCGTCGGCGAGATCGATCAGGATGTCATCGGGATCCGCGTCGAGCGCGGCGACCCGATCGGCCTCGATCTGGTCGTTCGATGCGCCGCTGTCCTCCTCCGAGCGGAGGTACCAGGCGCAGAAGATCAGACCCGCGATCAGCAACCCCCAGGCGATCAGGGGACGGCGCTTCTGAACATCCATGCATCAACTATAGACCGTCACACCAAGACGCGCTCGTCTTCGGCGGCGGCGTCCTCGCCCATCGCGAGTTGGTTGTCGATCTCGCGATCTTCCGCGAGGGCTTCCAGGTATTTCCTGATCTCCGGGACCCCCGCGACGATGCGCGAGACGTACTCGCGCGCGAGGAACAGGACCGTGGCGTTGCGCGACGCCGTGACCTTCGCGGTCGTGGCGCCGCCCCGGAGGAGCGCCATCTCGCCGAAGACGTCGCCGGTCTTGAGCGTGGCGAGGGGGACGCCCTTGCGCTGCACGTCGAGCTCGCCGGCGAGCACGACGAACAAGCCGCGGCCTTCTTCGCCTTCGTTGATGATCACGGTGCCGGGCGCGACGTCGTGGCTGGTGAAGCGGCGCAGCAGATCGCGTTGCTGCGTCCGCGAGAACGGCTTGAAGAGCGGCTGCGTCGCCATGAGGTTGCCGAGCAGGCGCTCGCGCGTGAACGCGTGCAGCGCCTCGGCGACGACCGGCAATTCGTCGGCGAGCCCGGCGAGCGACGCGCGCCCGACCTCGAGCAGATCGCACTCGCCGACCGCCTGCACGGTCGCGCTGCGCGGCTGCGCGGACAGGAGCGCCATCTCGCCGAAGACCGCGCCCTCGTGCAGGCGCGCGAGCTCGGTCTGGCGGCCGAGGCCGTCGGTCGCGAACACGCGGACCTCGCCGTCGGCGACGAAGAAGAACGACTGCCCCGCTTCGCCCTCGCGGATCGCGAACGCGGCGTCGGGCAGGCGGCGCACCATCAGCGTCGACAACACGCGGCGGAAGCCTGCTTCGGTCAAGGTCGAGAGCAGCGGCACCGCGTGCAGCGCCTCGGGCCAGTCCTTGAAGGTGTCGGTCGCGGTCGCCGCGCGCCGCGCCGCCATCGCGACGAAATCCGCGGGCGGATCGACGCGGAGATCAGGAACGTTCAGCTCCGTCGTATCCGGAGGTGCCGCGACACGCACAGCCACCTTCCCGAGCATCTCGGAGTCGTGCCCGTAGTGCGCGACCAAGCCGGCTGCGAGATCTCCGCTCTCGGTGCCCGACGCTTCGAGCACGCGCGCGCACACGACGGCGGGCAGCGGATGGCCCGCTTTGATGCAGTACCAACCGACCGCGCGATAGACAGTTGCCGAGTCGGCACCGAGGGCTGCGAGGCAATCCGCGACGTGCAGACGCGCGTCGTAATCGAGCGGCGCCGCGCTCACGATCGCGTCGTAGAGACGCAGCGCGATCAGCGGTTTTCCTTGCGCGAATTGCCGAGCGGCGTGGCCTTTCACCTCGGCGATCGTTGCCATGCCGTCGACGGTATCACCGATTGACAGCCTCTCGCCCTGAGGCCCTATACTCGCTCGGCTTCGGTGGGCGTCACGATCGTCGTGCGTCCGCCTCTGACAGTGGGCGCGGTGCGCCGAGGAGACGAGACTTTGGCGAAGAAATGTACGTCGTGCGCGAAGGACCTTCCCGATGCGGCGCCCTTCTGCGTGTTCTGTGGCGCGAAGCAGCCGGCCGCGCCCGCTGCTCCGGCTGGTGGTGGAGCGAACGCGAAGACCGTCCTCGGATACTCCGCTGCTGATCTCTTGAAGAACATGCCCGGTGGTGCGGGTGGTGCGCGTCCGGGTGGACCGGCCGCGCCCGCTCCGGCGCCGGCGCCGTTCCAGCCGCCGCCCGCCGCGCCGCAAGGCTTCGGTGGTCCGCCGCAAGGTGGCTTCGCACCGCCGCAGCAGCCGGGCTTCCCGCCCGCGGGCCCGCCGCAAGGTTTCGGTGGTCCGCCGCAGGGTGGCTTCGCGCCGCCGCCGCCCGCCGCGCCGCAGGGCTTCGGTCAGCCGCCGCCTCCGCAAGGCGGACAGTTCGGCGGATCCGCGACCGCGGCGACGATGTTCATGCAGAACGCGCCGCAGATCCCGCAGCAGCCGCCGCAGCAAGCGCCCGCGCCGTTCCAGCCGCCGCCGCAAGCGATGCCCGCGCCGATGCCGCCCGCGCAGCCCGGCTTCCCGCCGATGGGCGGCCCGCAGATGGGTGGCCCGCAGATGGGTGGCCCGCAGATGGGTGGTGGCTTCCCGCCGCCGCCGATGGGCGGCCCGATGGGTGGTCCTCAGCCCGGCTATCCGCCGCCGCCGATGGGCGGTCCGATGGGCGGTCCTCAGCCCGGCTATCCGCCGCCCGGCGGCATGGGCGCGCCGATGGGCGGCCCGATGGCGAACCCGTACAACCCGCAGCCGGTCGGCGGTCAGCCGCCGTTCCTCGCGTCGCAGACCGCGGCGCGCATGAACAAGCCGGTCGAGCCGTTCGCCGACTCGACGAAGATGGTGCTCCTGATCTTCGGCGCGTGCTTGCTCGCGTTCTTCGTCGTGCCGCTCTCGCTGTCGCCGCTGCTCCTCATGGTGCAGGGCATCGGTAGCGCGCCCGGCGCGGTCAAGCTGCTGCCGATCCTCGTCGGTCTCGGCGGCGTCGGCGGCATCGCGCTCGCGACGATGCCGATGGACAACGTGCAGCGCGGCTTGTTCGCGGCGGCGCTCGGCCTCGTGCCGATCCTGCTCTTCGCGACGGTCGTGTTCGGCTTCACGTGGCAGAGCCTCGTGTTCCCGATGGGCGGCATCCTGGTGCCCGCGGGCCTCTTGCTCCGCGACGCCTACCCGACCGACAAGCTGCCGCGCCTGTTCGTGTTCATCGGCGCGGGCTGCATCGCGGTGCCGTTCTTCGTGCCGTTCCGCGTCGTCGACATGATCCTCGACATCATCCGCTCGCTCGTCCACCCGGGCGCGCTGGTCGCGCTGCTCGGCGGCTTCGTGCCGCTGCTGTTGTCGGCGCTCGCCGTGATCCTTTGCTTGATCCCCGGCCAGTTCAAGTTCGGCTGCAAGCAGATCGCGTGGGCGTGGTTCCTGTTCCCGCCGGCGCTCATGATCGCGGAGCTCACCGCGAACGGACACATCGTCGACGCGATCACGAAGGGGCCGGGCCTGCTGTTCTCGTGGTCGGCGGCGGCGCTGCCGACGGGCGACGTCACGACGGCGACCTTCGCGCTGCCGCTCTACACGGCGTTCGCCGCGTTCGCCACGTGGGGCGTCGCGACGCTGTTCGGCAAGCAGCTGGAGATGTCAAAGTAGACGAGTGCAGCGAACCGTCGAGATCGGACGCACCGTCCTAGGCCGTCCGATCGAAGCGATCCACTTCGTCCCGCCGTCGTACGCGAAGCCGCGCGACGGCGTCGTGCTTTTCGGCGCGATCCACGGCGACGAGCCGGTGACGCAGCTGATGCTCGAACGGCTCGCCGACGAGCTGGTCGAGCGTCCGCCCGGGCGCGACACGTGGATCATCCCCGCGCTCAACGTCGACGGCGTGCTCGCCGGGACCAAGAACAACGCGCGCGACATCGATCTCAACCGCAGCTTCGCGTCGGCGAACTGGGTCGCCGATCACAAGGCCGGCTACAACCCGGGCAAGTCACCGGAGAGCGAGCCCGAGGTGAAGGCGCTCGTCGAGCTGATCGAGCGCGCCGGCGCGAAGCGCTTGATCGCCGTGCACGCGACCTATCGCTGCATGAACTGGGACGGCGCCGGCCGCGCGCTCGCGGAGGAGATGGCGCGCCTGTCCGGCTATCCCGCCGAGGGCGACATCGGCTATCCGACGCCCGGCTCGTTCGGCTCGAAGTACGGCGTCGATCGCGGCCTCGAGGTCGTCACGGTCGAGGTGCCGTACCTCGTGATCGACGAGGCCGCGTGGACCGAAACGCGGTCCGCGCTCCGCTGGTGCGTCGACCTACCGACCTGATCGACATTGCTGAAACTGATGTGACATTCAGGCCCAGCGGTGAGCGCTTGCTACGTAAAGCCAGGCGCGGTTGGTTGCTTCGTCTGTGACCGCTTGTCACAGTGCGCCCGTGGTCGAGACAGCTGTGCCCTGGAGCCGCGTGTTCGAGCTGCACGTGGTCCGACATCTGCGCGCGGTCGCCCGCCGCCGCGGGATGGACGTCGGCTTCTGGGACGCGGGCGGCGACGGCGAAGCGCCGCACGCGCGCGGCGACATGCCGGTCCTGCCGACCCTCTGCCCAATGCTCGTGGAGGAAGGCGAGCGCTGCTACGAGCACGCGGTCGGCACCGGCGCGCGCCTGCAGCAAGGCCGCCCGTGGTCGGTGCTCGCGTGCCACGCCGGCTTGCGCGAGCTCGCGGCGCCGATCGAGCGCGACGGCCAGACCGTCGGTGCGCTGCTCATCGGCGGCTTCCGCGGGCCCGCGTCGCCGCGCCCCGATTCGCCGATCCGCGCGCGCGCGTTCGACGAGACCCCGATCCTCGACGACGGCGAGGTCGCGCTGCTCGGCGAGATGGCCGCCGCGGTCGCCGCCGACGTCGCGATCGCGCTCGAGGAGATCGGCCACGTGCGCGTGAACGGCACCGAGCTGCGCACGAGCTACGACGCGATCATCGGCTCGTCGCAGCGCATGCAGGAGCTCTACGCGCTGCTCGATCGCGTCGTGCGCTCGGAGTCGACCGTCTTGATCCAGGGCGAGAACGGCACCGGCAAGGAGCTGGTCGCGCGCGCGATCCACAACGGCAGCGATCGCCACGAGCGCCGCTTCGTCGTGACCAACTGCTCCGCGTTCAACGACAACCTGCTCGACTCCGAGCTGTTCGGCCACAAGCGCGGCGCGTTCACCGGCGCGGTCGCCGACAAGCCCGGCCTGTTCGAGGTCGCCGACACCGGCACCTTCTTCCTCGACGAGATCGGCGACATGTCGCCCGCGCTGCAGGTCAAGGTGCTGCGCGTCCTGCAAGAGGGCACGTTCAACCGCGTCGGCGACACCGAGACGCGCAAGGTCGACGTCCGGATCATCGCCGCGACCAACCGCGATCTGAAGCAGATGGTCGAGCGCGGCCAGTTCCGCGAAGATCTCTACTACCGCATCAACGTGATCAACCT
>DATJIA010000177.1:0-27108 GCA_035493675.1 Kofleriaceae bacterium
GGTCGCGGCGTGCGCGGTGACGTAGCGGAGCAGCTCGCGCGAGCGCGCGAGCATCGCGAGGTACGCGCGCGCGAGCGCCTCGAGCCGCACGCGCCAGCTCGCGCGCGGGAGGCGCGGCACGCGCATGCGCTCGTACGCGCGCGCGGCGGCGGCGCGCAGGAGCGCGTCCTTGTCGGGGAAGTAGTGGTACGCGGCCATCGGATCGATGCCGAGCCGCTGCGCGAGCGCGCGCATCGTGACCGCGCGCAGGCCGCCCTCCTCGAGCAGACGTAGCGTCTCGCGGAGGAGCAGGTCGCGCGACAGTCGTGGCGGACGCATCGGCATTATTCTACACTGTAGAAATATGAGAGCGTTGCCACGGTGCTCCGCGTTCCTCGCCGCCAGCCTCGACGGCTTCATCGCGCGCGCCGACGGCGGGCTCGACTGGCTCGCGCCGTTCCAGACCCCGGGCGAGGACTACGGCTACCAAGCGTTCGCCGACGCGTGCGACGCGGTCGTGATCGGCCGCAAGACCTACGACGTCGTGCTCGGCTTCGGCGACGCCGCGTGGCCGTACCACCGGAAGCGAACGATCGTCCTGACGCATCGCGCGACCGCGCCGCGCCATGGTGAGGAGCTGATCGCGGCCACGCCCGTCGAGGCGGCGGCGCGGCTGCGTGACTGCAAGCGCGCGTACATCGACGGCGCCGACGTCATCCGCCAGTTCCTCGCGGCCGGCCTCCTCTACGACCTCACCCTCTCGATCATCCCGATCCTGCTCGGCGACGGGGTCCGGCTGTTCACGCTTTGCAACGAGGCGAAGCTCGTCCTCGACGACGCGCGCAGCTACCCGAGCGGGTTAGTGCAGCTCCGATATCATTTGTGAAATAATGGCTCCGTGCCCCGCACCGTTGTCGATGGCAAGTACGAGCTGGTCGAGCTCGCGGGCGAAGGCGGCATGGCGACGGTGTGGCGCGCGATCGTGCGCGGCGCCGCGGGCTTCTCGCGCACCGTCGCGGTGAAGAAGATCAAGTCCGAGTTCCGCGCGATCCGGAACTACATCGACATGTTCGTCGAGGAGGCGCGCGTCGGCAGCGACCTCGCGCACCCGAACATCGTGCAGGTCTACGACTTCTGCACCGACGAGGAGGGCTCGTACTACCTCGTCATGGAGTGGGTCGAGGGCATGGACCTCGGCAGCTTCATCCGCTCGTATCGCGAAAAGGGCGAGTCGACGCCGTGGCCGCTGGTCGTCGCGATCGGCATCGGCACCCTGCGCGGGCTCGGCGCCGCGCACGAGCGCACGCGCGACGACGGCACGCCGTCGCCGGTGATCCACCGCGACGTCTCGCCGCACAACATCCTGCTCGGCGCGAACGGCGTCGTGAAGCTCACCGACTTCGGCCTCGCGCGCGCGCGCGATCGCGTCTACTCGCTGACCGCGCCCGGCACGGTGAAGGGCAAGCTCAGCTACCTCGCGCCCGAGGTCACGCTCGGGCAGGCGGCGTCGCCGCAGTCGGATCTGTTCGGCATGGGCACGGTCCTGTGGGAGGCGCTCGCCGGCGCGCGCCTGTTCGACGCGCGCACCGACCTCGAGGTCTTCAAGCAGATCCGCAGCTGCGACATCCGTCCGCTCGCGCGCATCCGCCCCGACGTGCCGCCCGCGCTGGTCACCGCGATCGAGACCTCGCTCAAGAAGGATCCGAAGCAGCGCTTCGAGTCGGCGCGCGCGATGGCGTTCGCGCTCGCCGAGATCCTGAAGAGCGCGCAGCAGACGACCGACGCGCAGCAGGCGCTCGGCACCACCGTCGTCGAGGCGAAGCGGCGGCTCGCGAACAAGCAGAAGGGCACCGACAACCAACCGACGTGGGCGTACGAGCACGAGCAGCCCGACGTCACGAAGAAGCCGCCGCCCGGCATGTCGGACGCGCCGAAGATGCCGCCGACGACGCCACCGACCTCGGATCAATCGATCGACGTCGAGTTCTCGGCGCCGGATCTGTCGGCGGATCCGCTGCCGCTCACCCAACGTAAGAAGCCGTAGCGATGCGGGCCGTCGCGCTCGCGTTCTCGATCGCGGCGTGCGGCGACAACCTCGCGGCGCCGGTCCCCGACGCGGCGAGCACCGGCTTCGAGCTCGTCGGTCACAGCGATCTCGACGCGCGCGGCATGAACAGCGCGCTCGCGGTCGCCGGCGACTTCGTCTACGTCGGCTCGCGCACCGACGCGCCGCACCCGCACGCGGGCGTGCTGATCGTCGACGCGCACGATCCCGCGCACCCGACGATCGCCGGCGAGCTCGGTCCGCCCGACGAAGATCTGATCGACATGAGCTCGCGCGAGCTGCGCGCCGATCCGGATCGCCACTTGCTCTTCGTGCTCGAGTTCTCGTGCGCGAAGGATCTGCATCGCTGCTCGACCGACCTCGCGCAGTTCGGCACCACCGGCGGCGCCGCCGAGACCGATCGCCTGAAGATCTACGACCTCGCCGATCCGCGCGCGCCGAAGCGCATCGGCACCTACGACTTCGGCAGCTATCCCGGTCACGAGCTCGCGAAGCCGCACGAGATGTTCCTGTGGCGCGGCGCCGCCAACCGCGAGCTGATGTACGTCACCACGCCCGGCGGGCCGCCGAGCCTCGAGGTGATCGATGTCTCCGATCCGACCGCGCCGGCGCTGATCGCGACGTGGGATCCGTCGTTCCTCGCGCCGCCGCGCGGCAACCGCGGCACCGGCTCGCTGCACTCGCTGTCGATCTCCGACGACGGCCGCACCGCATACCTCGCGATCAGCGCCAACGGCTTCATGATGCTCGACACCTCGGAGCTCGCCGTCGGCGTCGCGACGCCGACGATCCGCGAGCTCACGCCGGAGGCCGCGCGCCTCGATCAGGCGCCGCCGCTGCCGCCGTCGATCCACTCGGCGGTGGTCTTGCCGGGACGATCGTTCGTGCTCCTCACCTCCGAGATCTACGAGAAGCCGATCTCGACCGGCTGCCCGTGGGGCTGGGTGAGCACGGTCGATATCTCCGATCCCGCCGCGCCCGCGTTCGCCGGCGACTTCGAGCTGCCCGAGAACGATCCCGCCAACTGCGAGGTGCCGACGCCGACGCAGCAGCAGGTCTTCACCGCGCACAACCCGACGCTCACCTCGCACCTCGCGTTCGTCACGTGGCACGCCGGCGGCCTGCTCGCGCTCGACACCACCGACGCGACGCACCCGCGCGAGGTCACGCGCTTCGTCCCCGATCCGATCCCGCAGGTCGCGACCGAGGATCCGACGCTCGGCGGCTCGCACGTCTCGATGTGGAGCTACCCGGTGATCGTGAACGGCTTGATCTACGTCGTCGACATCCGCAACGGGCTCTACGTCCTGCGCTATCACGGCCCGCACGACGAAGAAATTGCGCGGACGCGCTTCGACGAGGGCAACTCGAACCTGCGCTGACGCGGGCTACCCCAGGCGTCACCGACGAGCGCGGCAACGGCGACCCGGGCTCGGCGATCATGATCGGTGATGAAGTCAACCGCGCTCGTCGTGATCGCGCTCGCCGCGATCGCGACCCCCGCCGCCGCCGACAACCTCGCGCTCCCCGGGAGCACGCTCACGCTCGAGCTGCCGAAGGCCGCCTATCAGGCCGACGCGCAGAAGCTCCAGACCGCCAGCGGTCGCACGATCTTCGTCGCGAAGGTGCAGCGCGGCGAGTGCGAGACGCTGTTCCGGGGCCTGGCCGGGCAGGGCAGTGTCAAGCTCGGCGTCCCGGTCGGCGCGCCGGCGTCGTGGGCCGACGCGCGCGTCGAGATGGGCGCGTCGATGATCTACTGCCGATCGCTCGAGAGCTTCCAGGTGCTCCTGCTGTCGGTCACGACGACGAGCCCGACCGACGACGTGATCCGCGCCGACGCGACGCCGGTGATGGAGGCGATCGACAAGGCGCTCGACGACACGCGGACCGCCGGGACCAAGCCCGCGATCACGCTGAAGCAGACGGGCTGGTCGATCACGCTGCCGCCGGCCTGGAGCGCGACGACGCACACCGACACGATCACCGACCAGGGCAACGGCCAGGTGATCACGCTCGGCACGTCCGATCGCTTCACGCTCGCGGGCGCGCCCGCGGTCGTGATCGATGTCGAGAAGGGCTCGGGCTGCGCGGAGGATCTCGTCACCCTCAGCGCCGTGCCCGATGTCGGCTCGGGCATCATCGTGCTGCGCGAGCCGCAGGCGCCGTCCGCGTGGTTCCCGATCGCGGAGCAGCGCAACGTCAGCGCCGACGAGCGGAGCCGCGGCGTAGCGTCGGTCACCTTGTACTGCCGCGATCTGGCGACCACCGGCGACGACGGCGCGCACATCATCGTCTACAGCGACGGCGCGCACGCCGCCGACATCGTCGACATGCTGCGCGCGCTCGAGGCCGCGATGCTGAGCGCTTCGCACATCAAGCCCACGTATCGAGAGTCGACGCAGGACCTCTTGGGCAAGGTGCAGGACTATCGCAACCAGCTGCGCGCATCGCTGGGGCAGGGACCGCCTCCCGATCTCGGCACGCCGCCGTTCGCGATCGCGACGGAGAACGTGTCGACGTACGGGGCCGCGCCCGCGCCGGCGTACACGCCGCCGCCGACGGAGACCGCCGCGTACACGCCGCCTGCGTACGATTCGTCGTCGAGCTACGTGCCGCCGCCGTCGAGCTCGTCGTCGACCAGCGCGGACTATCACTACCGCGAGCCGGCGAGCTACGACTCGCCGCGCTGGGGCCTCGTCGGCGGGCAGTCGCAGCTCGATCCGGGCGCGATGACGCACACGTACGTGGTCGCGCGCGTGACGATGGCGCCGCGGTACCTCGAGGACTACGACGACAGCGGGCTCGTGGTCAGCGCGGGCGCGTCGGCGGGCGCCAACGGCGACGCGTTCGTCGGCGACGCGTTCGCGGGCGCGGGCTTCGGCTTCTCGACGAGCGGGCTCAGCTTCGCGGTCAGCGGCGTGATGGGCGTCGATCGCGTCGGCGGCGGCTTCGAGCCCGACGCGGGGCTCTACGTGGGCGCGCACGGCATGATGCGCGTCGGCTTCGGACCGATCTCGTTCGAGGGCGACGGCATGATCACGGCGTCGACCGGCGTGAACGAATCGCGCGCGGAGCTGCGCGCGCTCACGCACGTCGGCGGGCGCGTCGTCGCGCTCGGCGGCTTCTATCAGCAGTGGAACGAGGCCGATCAGATCGTCGGCGTGTCGCTCGGGGTGACCCGGTAGTCATTCGCCGTCGAGGTCGGGCCAGGCGAGCGGCGCGTCGCGCAGCACCCGCCAGCCCCACGCGGGCGACCAGCGCAGCACGAGCTCGCCGCGGATCATGATCGGCCGGCCGCCGGCGTCGACGGCGTCGATGCGATCGCCGGGCGCCTCGTGCGCGATCGTGCGCGCGCGCGGCCCGCACAGCTCGACCAGCGCGCCGTTCTCGATCCGGAGCCGGCGCGCGCCGATCGCGGGATCGAGCCGGCCGAGCAGCAGGTTGCGCACGCGCACCGGCGAGCGCACGCCGTGCGCTTCGTAGCGCCAGGTCGCGCCGTCGTCGTCGACGACCGCGAGGCGCGGCGCGTTGTCGCCTTCGTCCTCGAACGTGTCGTGCTCGTAGTCGCCGGTCGCGAGGTCGAGCGAGACGACCTCGTCGGCGTTCCAGTCGCACATGTCCGAGATGTGCGAGACGCCGACCAGCGCGTGATCGATCGCGTAGACGTGATCGTGGCGCAGGATCTCCGCGACGTCGTCGTGCGCGAGCGTGCGCCAGTGCGCGCCCGCGTCGTCGGTCGCGCGCGCCTGGTCCGGCGACGCCCACACGACGCCGTGCGCGAGCGCGATCACGCGATCGCCGGTGCCGCGGAGCTTCGTGATCGATCCCGAGGGCGCGCGGATCAGGAGCGCGTCGCCGGTCGAGGCGTAGAGCCGGCCGTCGTCGTCGAGCGCGATCGACTCGAAGCGCGTGCCGCGTTCGAACACGCGGAAGCTCCGCCCGTCGTCGAACGACGCGCGCACCGAGCCATCGGGATCGAGCATCGCGAGCGCCTCGGCGCCGCGCGAGACCGCGAGCACGAGCTTCGGCTCCGCGTCGGAGATCTCGCGCGTGATCTCCGCGGCGGTCGCGGCGCGGCCGATCGGCTCGTCGTCGTCGACAGGCGGGACCGGGCACGCGATCGGCGGCGGCGGCACCGTGGCGACGACCGTCGGCAGCATGACCGGCCGCGGCGTCGTCATCGCGATCGGCATCGGCGCCGTGACGACGATCGTGCGCGCGCGCGCGGGCGGCGGCGCCGGCTTCAGCGCCAAGACCGCGAGCAGACCGACGCCGAACGAGACCAGACGCTCGATGCGCTCCCTCATGCGCGGGCACGCAGCAAGCCGCGCGCCACCGCGCGGGCGTCGAGATCACGATCGATCGTGGCCGGGAGGACGCGCGCGCTGTCTCCGCGCGGACACGGAGACTAGCTATGCGCCTCGACCGCCTTCACCTGGAACACCGCGCGATCGTCGAGGCGCACCGCGGTGAGCCGATTGCCCCACACGCAGCCCGAGTCGAGCGCGAGGTGCTTCGGGCCGAGATCCAACCCGAGCGCGGCCCAGTGCCCGAACACGACCTCGTGATCGCGCCACGCGGCGTCGGCGATCGCGAACCAGGGCACCTCGCCTTTCGGTGCCTCGGGCGGCGCGCCGTCGAACTCTTGATCGAGCGCGCCGGCCGGCGTCGTCATGCGCGCGCGCACCAGCCACGACAAGATCGCGCGCCAGCGCAGCGGGCCCATGAGCTCGTCGCTCCATTCGGGCGCGCGGCTCTGATCGAGCGCGCGGATCCACGTGCGCCAGTCGTCGCCGCGCAGGTTCGCCTCGATCTCCGCGGCGCGCGCGCGCGCGTCGCCGGCGGTCCAGCGCGGGTGCAGCCCGCCGTGCACCAGGATCCGATCCGCGTCGACGTGCACGAGCGGCCGCGCGCGCAGCCAATCGGCGAGCGCGTCGCGATCCGGCGCCGCGAGCACGTCGTCGAGCGTGTCGCGCTTCTTCGCCGGCGCGCCCGCGATCCGCGCGAGCGCGTGCAGATCGTGATTGCCGAGCACGCACGTCACGCGATCGCCGAGCGCGCGCGCCCAGCGCAGCACGTCGACCGAGCGCGGCCCGCGGTTGACGAGGTCGCCGACCAGCCAGATGCGATCCTCGTCACGCAGCGGCAGCGACGCGAGCAAGCGCTCGAGGCTGGACATGCAGCCCTGGATGTCGCCGATCGCGTACGTGGCCATGCCTACTTGTACCGTCTCACTTGCAGCGCACCGACCGCGGTCGCATCATTTTCGTCTATGCGAATGCTCCGCCGGTTCCTGGGTGTCGCGCTCGTCTCGGGCGCGTTGGGTGCGTGCTACGGGACGGGCTACTACGGAGGCGGATACGGCGGCGGCGCGGTCTACTACGCCGACTACGCGCCGCCCGCGCCCGTCGACTACGGCTACTACGACGCGCGTCCTGGATATGTCTACATCCAGGGCCATTACGCGTGGCAGGGCGGCCAGTACATCTGGACCCCGGGTTACTACGAGCAAGATCGCGCCGGTCAGATCTGGGTCGACGGTTACTGGGGCAACAACGGAGGCCGTTGGGGTTGGACCGACGGCTACTGGACCGCGTCGCGTCCCGGATATTCGTATTCGCGTGGCTACTGGGGCGGCAACGGCCAGTGGGTGCAGGGCTCGTGGGTCAACGGCAACGGCGGCTACGTGACGCGCCCGCAGACGGTCGATCACCGCGGCTACAACGGCGGCGGCTATCGTCCGTACGTCGCGCCCGCGCCGGCGCCGCGCGGCGGCGGCGGCTACAACACCGGCGGCGGCTATCGCGCGCCCGCGCCCGCGCCGAGCGGCTCGCGCGATCATCGGCACTAGGCCGAGGTCAGCGTGTGCTTCGATTGACGGATCAAGCGCACGTACGCGGTCGACGCGCGGATCGCGAGCTCGCACAGCTCGTCGGTCGCGATGTCGGGCAGGGGGCCCGGCGCGTGCGCGTACACGAGGTTCACGACGCGCTGCTTGACGATGATCGGCGTCACCAGGATCTGCGACGGCGCCGGCTCGGCGCCGATCGCGGTCCACAGCTCGGTCTCGACCGGGCGGCCCACCGACGGCGGCGTGCCGCGGAACGGGCGCAGCGTGTCGTGCGCGGCCTGCAGCGCGCTGGTCCCGCCGAGCGGTAGCGACAGCTGCTCGAGCGGCGCGGTCAGCCCGCGCGCGGTGCCGACGTGGCCGCGCCAGCCGAGCGCGTTGCCGTCGCGGATCAAGAAGATGATCACCGCGTCGAAGCGTCCCGCTCCGAAGTCGACCAGCGCCTGCGCGATCTGATCGCGATGCGGCGCCGCGTCGATCCGATCGCAGATCGATTGATACGGCGCCATCATCTGCAGCGTCTTGGTCGCCGAGATCGCGACCGCCGGCGTCTCCGCCGAGACGCGCCGCTTGCGCGGCTCGAGGCGCACCTGCGGCGGCAGCACCAGCCCGCCGGCGGGCTGCGTCTTGCGGCGCTCGTCGGCCTGCGCGAGCGTGCGCCGCGTGCCCGGCCGGATGTAGCGCGCCTTGCGCACGACGCCGTAGTGCTTCTCCAGGTAATAGAGGAGGCGCAGCTCGGCGACGACGTGCGGCAGGAGCGGGTGCCCGCTCTTCTCGGCGAGCTCCGCGCGCGCGAGCTCGTCGGTGGGATCGACCATCGCGATCGCGAGCACGCCCGCGGGATCGAGGTACAGCGGGATCGCGCCGTGCAGATCGGCGAGATCGGGCGGGACGAGCGACAAGACGCGCGCGGTCGCCGCTTCGAGCAGGCCCTGGCTCGCGACCGGCAGGCCGGAGAGCTCGCCGAGGTACATGCCGAGGCCGTCGACGTCGAGGAAGCCGAGCTCGACGAGGTTGGTGCCGAGCCGTCCCCCGTAGAGGACCTGCGCGCGCAGCCCCGCCTCGAGCTGCGTGAGGCTGATCGCCGCGTTGCGGAGCAGCAACGTGCCGAGCTTCATGTCCCCTGGCGCGAGAGTATCACGCGTACTGCGTCGGGTCGGGCACGCCGGCGTCGGCGAAGCCCTTCTTGCGCAGCTGGCACGCGTCGCAGCGCCCGCACGCGCGCCCATCGACGGGGTCGTAGCAGCTGTGCGTGATCGCGTAGTCGACGCCGAGCGCCAGGCCGGCTCGGATGATCTCCGCCTTGGTCATCTCGATCAGCGGCGCGTGGACGTGGAAGCCGCCGGCGCGCGTCGCGACCTGCGCGAGCTGCTCGAACGCGCGCACGAACTCGGGACGGCAATCGGGATAGCCGCTCGCGTCGAGCACGTTCACGCCGACGAACAGATCCTTCGCGCCGAGGGTCTCGGCCCACGCGAGCGCGAGCGCGAGCAGGATCGTGTTGCGCGCGGGCACGTACGTCGACGGCACGTCGCCGGGCGCGCCGATCTCGTCCATCGATCGATCTTTCGGCACCGAGACCGCGAGGTCGGTGAGCGCCGAGCGCGCGAGCGGGCGCAGATCGAGCTCGACGACGCGGTGCTCGCTCGCGCCGAGCGCGGCGGCGACGCGGCGCGACGCCTCGATCTCGACCTCGTGCAGCTGGCCGTAGCGCACGGTCAGCGCGTGGCACGTGAAGCCGCGCGATCGCGCGATCGCGAGCGCGGTGGTGGAGTCGAGGCCTCCCGAGAGCAAGACGACGGCGTCGGGCACGCGCGCAGTCTAGTGGCGCGGCGATCGATCTTCCAGCGACCCGGGCGAGAGCATGCCGTACGAGTCCGGGCGGCGGCGGCGCGGCGCGGTCGGGACCCAGACCAGCTTGGCGGCTTCCGGAAGCTGCTCGGGCGGGGTCGCGACGAGCGGCGGCGGCGGCGCAGCTCTGCGCCTCGACAGGACGATCAAGACTCCCGCCGCCACGAACACCACCCCGATGCCGACGATCATCACGATGGGTACGAGCCGGGTCGAGTGCCGTTGTGACCCGGTGGCGTATGATTGCCGGGTTCCGCCGAGGCTACGTTTGACTACCAACGAACCCGACCGCATCGGCGTCGTCCTGCGCCCGGTCAAGACCCTCCTCGCCCTCGTCACCCCCGCCGAGCAACCGCTCGAGCTGCAGATCGTCGGCCGCACGCTCCTGCACGCCGCGATCGTCGGCCTGTCGGCGGGCATCCTCGGCTGCGCGTTCTTCGCCGGCGCCGAGCTGCTCGCGAGCGTCTTGCTCGAGCAGCTCGCCGGGTACGAGCCGTTGCGCGCGCACGGCGAGAAGGTCTGGGGCGCGGTCGCCGACGGCGCGTTCCGGCCGTGGCTCTTGTTCGTGATCCCCGCGATCGGCGCGCTGATCGGCGGCTTGATCACGCGGCTCGCGCCCGAGTGCCGCGGCGGCGGCGGCGACGCGACGATCGAGGCGTTCCATCACCAAGGCGGCGTCGTCCGCAAGCGCGTCTTGTGGGTGAAGGGCGCCGCGTCGATCGCGACGCTCGGCACCGGCGGCTCGGGCGGCCGCGAGGGCCCGACCATGCAGATCGGCGGCGCGCTCGGCTCGCTGGTCGGTCACTACCTCGGCGTCGGCGCGCGCGAGCGGCGGGTCTTGTACGTCGCCGGGATCGCGGCCGGCATCTCGGCGGTGTTCCGCGCGCCGCTCGGCGCCGCGCTGATCGCGATCGAGATGCTCTATCGCGACGACTTCGAGAGCGAGGCGCTGGTGCCCGCGGTGCTCGCGTCGGTGATCGCGTACTCGGTGTCGATCTCGGTGTTCGGGCAGGCGACCCTGTTCGGCCACCTCGAGCCGTATCACTTCGCGCCGCGCCACATCCCGCTCTACATCCTGCTCGCGATCGTGATCAGCGCGGGCGGCGCGCTGTTCGTCGCGTCGCTGCGCCTGTCGCAGCGCACGTTCAAGACGCTGAAGATGCCCGAGTGGGTGCGCCCCGGGATCGGCGGCCTGATGCTCGGCGTCTTCGTCGTGATCATCATCCACTTCGTCGGCTCGTCGCTCGGGCGCGCCGACCAGGGGCTCGGCGTGCTCGGCGGCGGCTACGGCGCGGCGCAGGTCGCGATCACCGGCGCCGACTGGATGCCGCTCGGCTGGACCGGCGTCGAGATCCTGCTGCTCCTCGCGGCCGCCAAGATCGTCGCGTCGAGCTTCACGATCGGATCGGGAGGATCGGCGGGCGACTTCGCGCCCGCGCTCGCGATCGGCGCGCTGCTCGGCGGCGCGTTCGGGCTCGCCGCGCGGATCGTCTTCGACGATCCGACGATCCAGCCGGGCGCGTTCGCGCTGGTCGGGATGGGCACGTTCTACGGCGGCATCGCGAACACGCCGCTCGCCGCGCTCGTGCTCGTCGCCGAGATGGCGGGCAGCTACGATCTGCTCGTGCCGCTGATGCTCGCCGAGGGCGTCGCGTTCGTCGCGCTCCGGCGCGTGTCGCTCTACCCCGCGCAGCTGCCGACCTTGCACGACTCGCCGGTGCACCAGCGCCCGATCGATCGGCTCGCGAAGCTGTCGTGCCGCGACGTGCTCGCGACGCGCGCGTTCCAATCGATCGGCCCCGACGCGACGGTCGCCGAGCTGTCGCGG
Source organism: Kofleriaceae bacterium (assembly GCA_035493675.1). Lineage (GTDB taxonomy): Bacteria > Myxococcota_A > Polyangia > Haliangiales > Haliangiaceae > JAIOQA01. The sequence goes on from DATJIA010000177.1 coordinate 11,572, forward strand.
CTCGCCGAGGGCGCGCCCGATCAAGACGTCTTCCCGGTCGTCGACCGCGCCGGGGCGCTGCGCGGCCTCGTGTCGGCCGAGGCGCTGCGCGTCGTCGCGTCGAACCCCGAGGTCGGCGATCTCGCGATCGTCGCCGACGTGATGAAGCCGGCGGCGTCGGTGCGCGTCGATCAAGATCTGCGCGCGGCGGCGCAGATCATGGTCGCGAGCGATCTGCGATCGATCCCCGTGATCGATCCGAGCTCCGGCGCGATCGTCGGCATGCTCGACGAGCACGAGGTGTCGTCGATGCTCGTGAAGGCGACCTTGTGAAGAAGTACGAGCCGTGGCTCACCGGCGCGGCGGTCGCGCTCCTGTGCGCGCTGTCGGCGTGGCGGCGCTTCCGGTTCCTCGACAGCTCGCCGTACCCGATGGGCATCGACGGCTACTTCTACGCCGATCAGCTGCGCTCGATCCTCGAGCACGGGCACCTGAACTGGCCGGCGCCGCCGCTCGCGTTCTGGTTGATGGCGCCGTTCGCGGCGCTGACCGATCCGATCGTCGGCGCGAAGCTCGGCGCGGCGATCCTGGGCGCGCTCGGCGGCGTGCCCGCGTTCCTCCTCGGCAAGCGCCTCGGCGGCTCGCGCGCGGCCGGGCTCGCGGCGTGCGCGATCCTCACCGCGAGCGCGGGCTCGTTCTACCTCTCGGTCGAGTTCGTCAAGCAGGGCGTCGGCGTGACGATCGCGCTCGCCGCGCTGTGCGTGATCGCGAAGACGCTCGAGCGTCCGAGCCGCGCGTGGATCGCGGCGAGCGCCGCGTGCGTGCTCGCGACCTGGCTCACGCACAAGTCGGCGGCGGGCATGGTCGTCGTCGTCGCGCTGCCCGCGATCGCGATCGAGCTGCGCGCGCGCGAGCTGCTCGTGCGCGCGGCGAACGCCGCCGGCGGCGCGCACGCGCTCGTCGTGATCGCGGGGCTCGTCTTCCCCGATCGCTTCCTCGCGCTCGGCGATCTGCGCCTCGTCGCCGGCTTGTTCGGCGAGCGCGCGCGCTGGGAGCTGCCCGCGATCGACTTCGGCGATCACGCACTGTGGATCGGCCACGAGGCGCTGTGCGGCGCGATCGCCGTCGCCGCGCTCGCCGCGGTCACGATCGTGACGCCGCGGCCGCAGGCGATCGTGATCCGACCGTCGAGCCGCGAGCGCGCGTTCACGTACGCCTTCGCCGCGCTCGCGATCGTGATCGCGATCCCGTGGCTCGACGTCGTCGATCCGCAGGGGCTCGGCTTCCGCCTGCGCTTGATCGCGTTCGTGCCGTTCGCGCTGGTCGCGGCCGCCGCGCTCGGCGCGATCGCGGAGCTGATCCCGATGCGCGAGGCGCGCTGGCTGCCCGCGCTGGCCGCGCTCGGCTGGCTCGCGGTGCAGCCGCCGGCGCGCGACGAAGGCGTGGTCCGCGCGCACCCGGCGCTGGTCGCCGCGGTGCGCGCGCTCGACGGCACGGTCCCGAGCGGCGACATGATCGTCACGACCGAGCGCCACATCCAGTTCATGACGGTCTACTACACGCGCATCCCGACCGCGCTCGATCCCGCATTGGTGCCGCGCGCGCATCGCTGGCGCCTCATGCCGCTCGCCTTCATCGGCAGCGGCAGCCCGCTCGATCACGCGCTCCTCGACGCGCGCCGCGCGCTCGACGTGCCGCCGCCGCGCGGCGTGCACCCGCGCAACCCGAACGGCCTCGTGCTCGTCGCCGAGCCGACCTGGGAGTGGGTCCTCGATCATCTCCCGCCGAAGACGCGGGCTTGGGCGAAGGCCTGGCACACGATCTAGGCGCTGCGACAGGCTGCGACGTCTTCTGTTCCCGCGGATAGGATCGGTCAGCGCCTCGTCGAGCTTGCAACTGCGGCGCTTTTCGCAATTATCCGCGCATGCGAAAGCTCGCCCTGGCCGCGCTCTTGGGGATCGCGGCCACCTGCACGCCCTCGACGACGAAGTACTCGATCAAGTACACGGAGCGTCACGGCACGTTGAAGAACGGCCTGCGCGTGATCATCGTTCCGGATCCGACGACGCAGATGGCGGAGGTCGACGTCCGCTACGACGTCGGCTCGCGCGAAGATCCGCCGGGCAAGGCGGGCCTCGCGCACCTCGTCGAGCACTTGATGTTCCAGCAGCGGCCCGACGGACCGACGACGCCGCCGCTGATGCACTTCATCGATCAGCTGACGACGTTCTTCAACGCGTACACGAACTGGGACACGACCCACTACATGCAGCTGTCGCGCGCCGACATGGTCGACTCGATGCTCAAGATCGAGGCCGAGCGCATGTTCTACGGCTGCCAGACGATCTCCGAAGAGGAGTTCGAGCGCGAGCGCGAGGTCGTGCGCAACGAGATCCGCTGGCGCAGCGGCAACGCCGAAGGCCAGATGGAGCAGATGATCTTGTCGTCGGTGTACCCGAAGGGGCACGCCTACGAGCGCAACGTCGGCGGCAACGACAAGCAGCTCGCGACGATCACGCTGAACGACGCGTGCGAGTTCATGAAGAAGTACTACACGACCGATCGCGCGGTCGTCGTGGTCGCCGGCGGCATCGACTTCGACGCGACCTCGACCCTCGTGCAGAAGTGGTTCGGGCGCATCGAGGCGCGCACGCCGGCGCCGCGCACCCCGGTCGATCCGGTCGTGCTCGACACCAAGCGCGCCGACTTCACGGTCGACATCGAGCGCCCGATGGTGCACGTCGCGTGGGCGCTGCCGCCGTCGAACACGCCCGAGGGCGAGCGCGTGCGCTTCGGCATCTCGACCGTCTTCTTCGACACCGCGCAGAAGGCCGAGGACTACGACTTCGCGACCCAGGTGCAGCCGCAGTTCTTGGGCGGCGAGCTCGCGCCGGTGTTCGTGATCTCGATCGAGCTGAAGAGCATGGACCGCCTCGACGAGGCGCTCGACTTCGTCAAGAAGGCGGCCGGCAGCGCGGCCCGCGACTTCGGCAAGGAGTCGGACGAGCAGATCACGTGGCAGAAGGATCGCCGCAAGGCACAGTTCATCGCGTCGATCGAGCCGCTGACCGCGCGCACCAACCAGATCGCGGCCGACGCGCAGTTCGCGCAGGACGTCCAGTTCGACTCGAACGAGACGTACCTCATGCACGAGCTGGCGAAGATCGATCAGTTCGACGGCGGCGACGTGAAGGACGCCGTAAGCAAGTGGCTCGATCCCGACAAGATGAAGGTGATCGTCGTCAAGAACAGCAAGGAAGGCGTGCACGGCGACACCCGCTCGAACATCGCGTTCCAGACCCAGTCGGACACGGGCTCGAAGGAGGTCGCCGAGGTCGATCCGCGCGAGGCGCTCAAGCCCCTCAAGGTCGCGGCGACGATCAACACGCTGAACGGCGCCAAGCGCTTCGAGCTCGGCAACGGCATGAAGGTCGTGCTGCTCTCGGTCGATTCGCTGCCGCTGGTCGCGGTCGATCTGCAGTTCGGCGTCGGTGAGGCGAACGCGCCGGGCGTCGCGTCGTACGCCGCCGAGAACCTCGAGGTGCCGTGGACCGAGGCGGACGCCGACGTGAAGCTCAAGACCCTGGTCGCCGGGCTCACCCCGCAGTGCTCCGCCGAGCTCGAGACCACCGACTGCGTCCTGCACAACATCAACATCTACCTGCCCGACATGCTCGAGTCGCTCGAGCGACTCATCCGCCGCGGCGACTTCAACCAGGAAGGCATCGAGCGCTTCCAGAAGCACTACAAGGACGACATCAAGCGCCAGGACGTGCAGACCGACCTCGAGTTCAACCGCCAGATCGCCGCGAGCCTGTACGGCGCGGATCATCCGTACACCAAGGCGGCGGCGATCGCGCCCGACGTGATCGACGCGATCGGCCGCGACAAGGTCGCGTCGTTCGTGCGCGAGCACTACAGCGCGTCGAACGCGACCCTGATCATCGCGGGCAACTTCGATCTCGACAAGGCCGAGGCGGCGGTGCGCGCGCGGTTCGGCGGTTGGGGCAGCGGCCACAAGGACGCGCCGATCGCGACCGACACGCGCAAGCGCACCGGCCCCGAGTACATCGGCGTGATCGGGAAGGAGCAGCCGCAGACGACCGTGCGCATCATGTTCCCGGCGCCGGCCGGCATCGACGGCCAGGAGGCCGCGCGCCGCGTGCTCGCGCAGATGTTGAACGAGCGCATGGAGGACATCCGCTTCAAGCTCGGCTCGACGTACGGCACCTACGCGGCGCACGTCACGCACCTCGGTCCGTCGGCGTACATGATGGGCGGCGACATCGACACGGCGCGCACCGGCGAGTCCCTCAAGGCGATGCGCGCGGGGATCGGGATCCTCCAGCACGTCGCGGCCGGCGGCGCGTCGCAGGAAGAGACCAACCAGTTCCTGATCGACTTCGTGCGCGCGCGCCGCAAGCTGATCCAGGTGCTGCTCGGCCAGTCGACGGTGTCGAGCGAGCTCGCGCGGCGCCTCGGGACCATCGCGATGTTCGGGCAGCCGAACGACTTCTACAACCAGCTGCTCCAGCGCGTCGCGGCGGTGTCGCCGGCGCAGATCATGGCGCTGATCCAATCGGAGCTGCGCCCGGAGAACGAGGTCATCGTCACCAAGGGCACGCGCGAGGGCATCGAGAAGACGTTCACCGACGCCGGCATCGCGAACGTGAAGATCATCGAGCCGGAGTACAAATAAGACGTCATCCGTCGTCCGGATCGGATCCGGATCCGGAATCTTACGGACGACGGGAGACGGACGACGGACGACGGCTCTCACTGCGCGGCCGGCGAGATGACCGCCGTGCCCGCGGAGATCAGCGCGACGCGGCCGTGGATGCGGCCGACCGCGCCGCCGCCGCCACCGCCGCCGCCCGCGTTCAAGGTGCTCTCGTTGCCGAGCACGCCGTTGGCCGCGGCGCCCGATTGCGCGCCGCCCTTGCCGCCGTCGCCGCCGGTCGAGCCGGTGCCGCCGTTCGCCTGCACGGCGTCGGTCTTGTGTCCGTTCTGACCGCCGCCGCTGTTCTCGGGGCCGGCGCGCCGTCCTTCGCCGCCGCCGCCGCCGTTGGCGGTGAGCTTCACGGTGGGGCCGAGCGTGATCGACGTGGCGTCGAGCAGGATCGCGCCGCCCGCGCCGCCGCCACCGCCGCCGGAGCTGTTCGCGTTGTTCGGGCTGCCCGCGCCGCCGCCGCCCGCGACCGCGATCGCGCCGCTCACCGTGAGCATCGGCGTCGAGATCTGGATCGCGCCGCCGCCGCCGCCCGATCCGCCGCCGCCGTTGCCGCCGGCGCCGCCGTGGCAACCGCCGCGCAGCGGCGTGATCGTCGTGTTGCCGTCGGCGACGCCGCCCGCGGGGTTGTTCGGGTTGTTCTGCGCCTTCTCGATCAAGCCGCCGTCGCCGCCGTCGAGCCCGAACGCGCCACCGCCGCCGCCGCCGCCGCCCTTGTGGTTGTTGTCGTCGGTGTACGTGCCGCCGGCCGCGCCGAAACCGTCGCCGGGCGTGGTCGCGGAGCAATCGCCGTCGGTGCCCGCGCCCGGCCCCGACACGTGGCCCTCGGCGCTCGCGTCGAGGTTGCCCGCGATCGTCACCGACGAGAGCCCGACGAGCACCAGCGGCTTCGAGCCGGTCACGCGCAAGGTCGCGCCCGCGCCGATCGTGATCGAGCTCGCGGTGACGACCGCGATCATCTGACCGCCGCTGGTCTGCGCGATCGTGCTGGCGCTGATCGAGACCGCGGCGCCGTTGTTGTCGGTCAGCGTGATCTGCGCGCCGCCGGTGTCGAGCGTCCACGTGCCGGCCGCCATCTGCAGGTTGCCGCCGCTCGGCGGGATCGCGCACGGATCGAAGTTCGCGGGCGTGAAGCCGAGCGGACCGCCGGGGCACATCGCGTCGGGCGGCGAGGCGTCGGGCGGGCGCGCGTCGATCGGGCGCGCGTCGGCGGGGCGCGCGTCGATCGCCGCGGCGTCGATCGCGGAGGCGTCGACCGCGTTGATCGGCGCATCGATCGCGGACGCATCGACGCCGACCGCGCCGTCGATCGTCGCGGCGTCGCCACCCGCGTCCTCGCCGGTCGAGGGCATCCCGTGCGGATCGAAGCTGCACGCCGCGAGCCCGAAGAACAGACCCGCGAGACGCGTGTGCCTCATCATGATCACCTTAGCTCCGGCCTGCGATCGCCGTGACGATCTCGCGCACAGAATTGGTGTAGGTATGATTCCGCCGATGTCGGCTCGCACCGTGTTGTTCGTCTTCGTGGGCGCGGTGATCGCGGTGGTCGCGTGGTTCGCATGGCCGCGCGGTCACGAGGCGAACGCGCCCGCCGACGCCGCGACGGCGCCGCGCGTGACGGCGCCGATCGTCCGAGGTTCGGACAATGCGGCCGGCGGATCTCTGCCGGTCCGCTTCGCCTTGCGCGATCGCCGCGGCGGCGCGCTCGCCGACACCGAGCTCAGCGTGATCCCGACGCCGCCCCGTGTCACCGATCCGGACGGGGCCGCGGCTCCCGCGGCGCCGAACGCGGCGCCGATCACCGCGACCTCCGGCGCCGACGGCATCGCGACGATGACGCTGGCGCCCGGCCTCTACACGCTCGCGATCGCGAACCGCGCGCTCGCGGTCGATCACCTCGAGCTCGACGGCGCGCCCGATCGCGAGATCGAGATCGCGAGCGACGAAGGCGAGCCGCCGCCGCCGCCCGAGCCGCTCGACACCGAGGATCGGTCCGGCGGCGTCGTCGGCACCGTGCTCGGCGGGGGCGCGCACCTGCCGGACTTCACGGTCGCGCTGGTCTACGACGGCGCGATCGGCCCCGGCAAGCCGGTCGTGCACGCGGGCGCGCCGCACCCGATCGAGCTCGCGCCGCGGCGCTTCGTCGGCGGCGGCGGCGCGTTCCGCTGGCCCGAGCTGCCCGCCGGCGGCTACGACGTGTGGATCTGGGCGCCCGGCTGGGGCGCGGCGCACACGCACACGAACGTCGAGGCGAACGCGTGGGGCGACGCCTCGATCACGCTCTCGCCCGCCGCCTCGGTGTCCGGACCCGTGCAAGACGGCCGCGGCGTCGCGGTCGCGAAGGTGATCGTCACCGCCGAGCTCGACGGCCGCGTCCTCGATCAAGGGATCAGCGACGCCGACGGCATCTACCTCCTCGACGATCTCCCGGGCGGCACGATCACGCTGCGCGCGCGCATCGTCCACGACGCGTGCGAGCCCAAGACCGAGATCGTCAGCGCCGCCGCCGGCAAGCGCACGACCCACACGATCGAGATGACCTGCGCGTGGCAGGGCCAGCGCCCCTGAGAGTGGGCCTCGGGCCTCGGGCTTCGGGCCTCGGCCAGAGATCAGACTTCGAGCGTCTTGCTGGGCCGAGGCCTGAGGCCCGAGGCCTGAGGTCCTATCCCACCGCGTCGATCCAGATCTCGTCACCGATGATCGACACGCGATAGCGCGGGAGGATCAGCCGCGCGTCGTGCGTGCAGCGGCCGGTGCGCAGATCGAACTCGTACGAGTGGCCGGGGCACGTGATCACGCCGTCGTCGATCGAGCCGCCGGTGAGATCGACGTCCTCGTGCGGACAGACGCCCGCGCTCACGACGAGCTCGCCGTCGAGGTTCACGACGAGCACCGGCCACGCCATCCCGGGCACGACGACCGCGCGGCGCGCGCCGGGCGGCACCTCGTCGACGCGACAGACGCGCAGGCGCAGCGCCACTAGCGACCTCGCTGCTTGGGATCGAGGCGATCGCGCAGGCCGTCGCCGGCGAGGTTCGCCGCGAGCACGACCCACGTGATCGCGAGGCCGGGCGCGAGCGCGTAGGTCAGGAAGCCCGGGTGATAGAGGAACGTCCGCCCTTGATCGAGCATCGCGCCCCAGGTGTACGTCAGCTGCGGGCCGAGGCCGAGGAACGACAGCGTCGCCTCGATCGCGATCACGCTGCCGACGCCGAAGGTCATCTGCACCATCAGCGGGCCGAGCAGGTTCGGCGCGATGTGCGTGCGCATGATCCGCCACGGCGTCGCGCCGATCGCGCGCGCGGCGTCGACGAAGTCGCGCTCGCGCAGCGACAGGACCTGGGCGCGGGCGACGCGCGCGTAGCCGACCCAGCCGTTCGCGATCAGCGCGATCATCACGATCCCGAGCGACGGCTTGCGCACGGTCGCGACGATCGCGATGTTCATCAAGATGCCCGGGAACGCCTGCAGCATGTCGCAGAAGCGCATGATCGAGCCGTCGACCCAGCCGCCGAAGTAGCCGGCGATCGTGCCGTAGAAGAGGCCGATCAGCGCGCCCGCGGTGACGACGACCACGCTCATCTCGAGCGCCTCGCGCGCGCCCCACATGAGCTGCGACAGCGCGTCGACGCCGTTGGAGTCGGTGCCGAGCCAGTGCGCGGCCGACGGCGGCGCGAGCGCGCGTCCGAGCGCCGAGCTCTGGATGTCGACGGAGTAGGGCGCGAGCATCGGCCCGAGCACGCCGAGCGCGACGAACGCGACCAGCATCCACACGCCGATCTGCGCGCCGCCCGACAGCGATCGCACGAAGCGGATCATGCGCGCCGGATCCTCGGGTCGGCGATCCCGTACGCGAGATCGACGAGCAGGTTGACGACCACGTAGATCACCGCGATCACCAGGACCACGCCGCGCACGACCGGATAGTTCCGCTCGAAGATGGCGTTGATCAGCAGCGTGCCGAGCCCGGGCCGGTTGAAGACCTGCTCGACGACGATCGCGCCGGTGAGCAACGATCCGAACTGCAGGCCGACGATCGTGATCACCGGCAAGAGCGCGTTGCGGAGCGCGTGCACGTAGACGACGCGCCGCTCGCCGAGCCCCTTGGCGCGCGCGGTGCGCACGTAGTCGTCGCCGAGCACGTCGACCATCGACGAGCGCGTCATGCGCGCGAGCATCGCGGTCATGTGGCTGCCGACCGCGATCGCGGGCAGGATGAGCGCGACCGCCCCGGTCTCCGACGGCCCCGGCAGCCAGCCGAGGATCACGAAGAAGACGTAGACGAGCAGCGGCGCGAGCAACATCGTCGGGATCGCGATCCCCGACAGCGCGGCCGCGGTCGCGCCGGTGTCGGTCCAGGTCCCGCGCCGCACCGCGGCGATCACGCCGAGCGGGATCGCGATCACGAGCGCCAGGATCATCCCCGACAGCGCGAGCGCGAGCGTGTACGGCATGACGTCGAGCACGCGCCGCATCACGGTCGGCTTGTCCTCGGGCGACGGGCACTGATGCCCGAGCGATCCATCGGCGACGTCGCCGAGGAAGTCGACCAGCTGATCCGCGAACGGCTCGTCGAGCCGCAGGCAGTGCTCGATGTTCTTGCGCAGCTCCGGCGTCGCGTTGTCACCGGCGAGGTGATCGACCGGATCGCCGGGCACCAGGAACAGGAACAGGAACGTCAGGATCGTCGCGCCGAGCACGGCGAGCGCGCCCGAACCGAGGCGGCGCAGGATGAACGACCCGATCGACACGCAGGGAGAACGTCCCGGGTGCGGCGATCGATGTCAACTTCCCGTGACGACCGTCGGCGCCTGCGCGCAGAACGCCTGCGGCTGGTCCGGGAGCTTCGTACCGGACGCGGGGACCGGCTCGCCGCCGTCGTCCTTCATCAGATCGAGGCCGCGGCACTCGTAGCCGTCGCGGCAGTCCCCGGCGGGGTTGCGGTTGTCGATCGAGCCCGCTTGCTCGCAGGTGCGCATGCAGTAGCGGACCTCGGACGCGCGGGTCACGCAGTGGCCGTCGAGCGCACACAGCTCGTCCGGGTTGCACATGTCCGTCGAGTCGTCCTCGGTCTTCGGATCGCACGTCTTGTTGTCGAACGAGCCGGTGAAGAAGCGCACGCACACCGACTCGCTCGGGCAGGTGCCGAAGTCGCAGCCGCGGATCGTGCAGTAGCCGCCGTCGGAGTTCGAGTCGCAGAGGCGCGTCCCGTCCTGGGCGCAGTCGAGATAGATCGAGCAGCTGTCGCCGATCTCGGAGCCGCACCCCACGGCGAGCAGGGCGACGACGAACAGCAGGGGACGCATGGAGGCGGGCATCCTATCGGCGGGTTCGACCCCTGGCAAGCCGCCTGGGTTGCCCGGTACAACCGCGACATGCGCGCGGTCGTGCAACGGGTCACGCGAGCCTCGGTCACCGTCGGGGGCGAGGTCGTCGGACGCATCGATCGAGGCCTGTGCGTGCTGCTCGGGGCGGGGGCGGGCGACGCCGAACCCGACCTCGCGTACGTCGTCGACAAGATCGTCGGCATGCGGATCTTCTCCGACGACGCCGGCAAGATGAACCTGTCGGTCCAGGACGTCGGCGGCGGCGTCCTGTGCATCTCGCAGTTCACGCTCTACGGCGACGCGCGCAAGGGCCGGCGGCCCGGCTTCACCGACGCGCTCGAGCCGGTCGCCGCCAAGGCGCTCTACGAGCAGGCGCTCGCGCGGATCGCCGCCGCCGGCGTGCCGGTCGCCGCCGGGATCTTCGCCGCGGACATGCAGGTCGAGCTGATCAACGACGGCCCGGTCACGATCCTGCTCGATTCGCGCAAGCAGTTCTGACTTCATCTATAGTCCGCGCCGTGACTCGGGGGAGACTCGCGCTCGGCGCGATGATGTCGATCGCGCTCGCGGGGCCGGCCCACGCGTCGACGATGGATCTGTTCGGCTTCGGCGGGCGATCGCCCGCGCTCGCCGGCACCGGGCTCGCGACCACCAGCGACTACGAGGCGACCTGGCTCGATCCCGCGGGCCTCGCGCTCGCGCGCGTGAAGAGCGCGACGGTCGGCTTCCTGTACGGCAAGTTCGATCTGATCCTCGCCGGGCAGAAGACCGACACGTCGCCGGCGCGCGGCAGCGTCATCGGCGGCGTCGTGCCGATGCCCTTGGGCGGAAGCCTGCGCGATCGCGTCGGGCTCGGCTTCGGCTTCTACGTCCCGCTCGACACGCTCAACAAGGCGAAGGCGCCGTACCCCGGCGATCCGAGCTTCGCGCTGCTGGCGAATCGCTCGCAGGTGATCGCGATCAACATCGGGGTCGGCTATCGCGTGAACGATCGCTGGGCGGTCGGCGCCGGCGTGATCGCGCTCGCCGCGCTCAAGGGCACGATCCTCGTGCAGACCGATCCGTCGGGACGCTTCACGACCTTCAGCGAGGAGAAGCTCGTCACGCAGGTCGCGCCGGTGTTCGGCGTGCAACGGCGCGACGAGCGGCTGTCGCTCGGCGCGACCTTGCGCTTCCCGTCGAGGAGCGACTACGACATCCAGGTCACGACCGATCTCGGCAACGTCGTGCCGATCGCGCTGCCGCCGATCCGGATCGCGGGCAACGCGCAATACGATCCGCTGACGCTCGCCGCCGAAGCGGGCTGGCAGTGGCAGCCCGACATCCTGATCTCGGGGCAGCTCGCGTACCAACGCTGGAGCGCGTTCCCGTTGCCGACCGAGAATCCGGTGACCGGCACGCCGCCGCAGGGCCCGACCGGCTTCCACGACATCGTCGTGCCGCGCGTCTCGATCGAGCACACGCGCACCGCCGGCGACGCGACGCTCTCGTTCCGCCTGGGCTACGCGTTCCTGTGGTCGCCGGCGCCGGAGCAGACGGGGCGCCAGTCGCTCCTCGACAACAACCGCCAGCTCGGATCGATCGGCGTCGGGGCCGCGTGGCCGCGCGCGAAGGTGCCGCTCCACGTCGACGCGTGGGTGCAGGGCCAGTACCTGATGTTCCGCGCGAATCGCAAAGACCCCGGTCTGTTCGACGATCCGATGACGATCCCGTTCGACGAGGCGTCGACGCGCGGGCACATCGTGATCGCGGGCGTGACGATCGGAGTCGATCTGTGAAGCGCGCCGTGATCATCTTGATCGCGCTCGCGCATCAAGCGCATGCGAACCCCGCCGACATGTTCGGCTTCGGCGCGCGCGGCGCCGCGATGGGCGGCGCGCAGGTCGCGGCGGCGAACGACGGCACCGCCAACTACTACAACCCCGCGATCCTCGCGCGCCTCGACACGATCCGGATCGAGGCCGGGTATCAGATCGCCTCGCCGGCCTTGAAGGTCGACGATCTCGACAACGCGGTCGACTCGTCTCGCGGATCGGTGATCGACATCGCCGTGCCCGGTCAGCTCGCGGGCACGCGCTTCACGATCGGCGCGATGATCTTCCTTCCCGACGAGGCGCTGACGCGGCTGCGCAACGAGAGCGCGCAGAAGCCGCGGTGGGCGCTCTACGACAATCTCCCGCAGCGCCTCGTGTTCGGCGCCAACGCCGCGCTCGCGATCACCGACGACCTCATGATCGGCGGCGGCATCTCGTACATGGCCGCGACCAAGGGCGTCGTCAACCTGCGCGGGCTGGTCGGCTTCCCGCGGCCCGAGTTGTCGAACCTCGATCTCGCGATCGACGTCGATCTCGACACGATCCAGTACCCGGTCGCGGGCGTCTGGTACCACGCGGCCGACTGGCTCGATCTCGGCGCGTCGTATCGCGGCGGCTTCTATCTCACGATCGATCTCGCCTTCAACCTGAAGGGCGACGTCGGCAGTCCCGGCCAGCCGCCCGCGGTCTCGAACGGGCACGTCGACCTGCACACGGTCTCGCAGGATCTCTTCCAGCCCGCGCAGTGGATCGTCGGCTTCGACGCGCGCGTCAGCTCGCGCGCGCACCTCGCGATGGATCTCGGCTACCACCGCTGGTCGACGTTCCAGAACCCGTCGGCGCACATCGATCCGCCCGATCTCGATCTCGGGCAGTTCAACCAGTTCATCAACATCCCGCCGTTCCCGCCGCTGCCGGATCCGCACTTCCACGACATCCTCGTGCCGCGCGCCGGCTTCGAGTGGCTCGCGCAGGACGACGACGCGCACCGCTGGTTCGCGCGCGCCGGCGCGATCTACGAGCCGACGCCGGCGCCCGAGCAGACCGGCGAGTCGAACTTCATCGACAACTCGAAGATCACGCTGACCGCCGGCGCCGGCTACGAGCTGAAGCACGGGCTCGGCGAGATCATCCCGCGCCCGGTGTCGTTCGATCTCTCGCTCGGCATCACGGAGCTGGTGCCGCGCGAGCACCGAAAAGTTTCGCCGGTCGATGCGGTCGGCGACTATCGCTCGAGCGGGCACGTGCTCGAAGCGGGCATCCTCAGCAGGTGGCAGTTCTGATGCGCTATCTGATCTTCCTGTTGATCACCGGCTGCGGCCTCGATCCCTTCAACGAAGGCCCCGGCGGCGCCGACAACCTGCCGACCCTCGGCGCCGGCCCGTACGCGCGCTTCGCGTCCGACGACGCCACGCCCGCCGACGAGCCGTTCGTCTTCTTCGATCGCAACGCCGAGCTGTTCGATCCGACGGTGATCGCCGGCGGCCCCGGCCTGCGCGTGTGGATGTCGCGCGAGGTGCCGGGCGCGCCCGACGACGACACCCAGATCTATTACGGCGAGGTCGCGAGCGTGCACGACGTGCCCGCCGGGACCTTGTCGCTGGCGCTCTCCGCGGATCAAGCGTGGGAGCAGGGCCGCGTCGCCGCGCCGACCGTGGTCGACCTCGGCGGCAAGCACCTCGTGATGTTCTACGAAGGCGGCACGACCGCGCGCGCGATCGGCCGCGCCGACTCGACCGACGACGGCGCGACCTGGACCAAGACCGCGACGCCGGTGCTCTCGGGCGCGATGCAGCCGTCCGCCGCGTTCGCCAACGATCGCTTCGAGCTCTACGTGACGCGCCCCGGATCTCCTGCGATCTGGCGCGCGGTCGGGCCTCAGGATGGCGCGTTCACGTTCGACCCCGGCCCGGTGCTCGAGCCGCGGCCCGGCGTCGCGAAGGCGTTCGACGCCGACAGCCTCGACTCGCCGTGCATCGTCGTCCACCGCGAGTCGACCGGCCGCCTCCATTGGGCGCTGTTCGTCGTCGGCTACGACGCGACGCCCGACGACGCCGGCAGCGCGCACCCCGCGATCGGCTACGCCGGCTCCTGGGACGGCACGAGCTGGGAGCGTTTCGGTGGGGTCGCCGCGCAGTTGGGCGCGCCGGCCGTCGGGCCCGCGGCGCTGATCACGCCCGCGCACGGGCTCCTCCTCTACGTCGACACCAAGCGCGGGCTGCGCGCGATCGCCGCCGCGCACAACCCGTGAGATACCCCGGGAATTCGCGCCCGGCGCGGACCCCGTGCTAGCATCGGAATCGAGCGCCCACGGGACTCGTGTGCGCTCGTATTTCCATGAAGGTCCGGTTTTGGGGCGTGCGGGGCTCGATCCCCGTCCCCGGGCGGCAGACCAACCGCTACGGGGGTAACACCTCGTGCGTCGAGGTCCGTCCCCGAGGAGCGTGGCCGATCATCATCGACGCGGGCACCGGCATCCGCCGTCTCGGCAAGTCGCTCATGGAGACGCCGTTCGGCGACGGCGGCGGCACCGCGCACATCCTGATCTCGCACACGCACTGGGATCACATCCAAGGCCTGCCGTTCTTCGCGCCGTTCTACACGCAGGGCAACACGATGCACGTGTTCGCGCGCCAGCGTGAAGATCAGCACCTGCAGGCGGTGTTCGCGTCGCAGACCGAGGATCCGTACTTCCCGGTGCCGCTCGCGTCGCTGCGCGCCGAGATCAACTTCCACGAGCTCGTCGAGGGCACGCAGTTCTCGATCGGCGACGCGCGCGTGTCGTGCACGCGCTTGAACCACCCGTGGGTCGCGATGGCGTATCGCATCGACGCTGACGGCGCGTCGATCGTGTACGCCTCCGACACCGCCCCGTTCTCCGACGTGCTGCTCGAGAACGAGTACATCAAGACGCCGCCCAAGGTCGGCGCGCCGCTGCCGCAGTCGGTCGCCGAGAAGCTCGCGTCGATGCGCGAGGCGTTGGTCGCGATGTGCGACGGCGCGGACCTCTTGATCTACGACACGCAGTTCACGCCCGAGGAGTACAAGCAGCAGCCGCACTGGGGCCACTCGACGCCCGAGGACGCGATCGCGGTCGCGCGCGAGGCGCGCGTGAAGACCTTGTGCCTCTACCACCACGCGCCCAAGCGCACCGACGATCAGCAGGACGCGATCCTCGTCGCGACGCGCGAGCAGCTCGCGCGCGCCGGTGACGGCTTCGACGTGGTCGCCGCCTTCGAGGGCATGGAGCTCACGCTGGGAGACGAAGACTGATGCGTCTCCACTTCTGGGGAGTGCGCGGCTCCATCCCCGCGCCCGGGCCCGACACCAACCGCTACGGCGGCAACACGTCGTGCGTGTCGCTGCGCACCGCCGCGGGCGAGCTGATCATCATCGACATGGGCACCGGGCTCATGCACCTCGGCAACTCGCTCCTGCCGACGGACTTCGGCAAGGGCAAGGGACGCGCGACGATCCTGCTCTCGCACGCGCACTGGGATCACATCCAAGGCCTCGGCTTCTTCGCGCCGGTCTTCATCCCGGGCAACCAGTTCACGCTGTTCGGTCACGCGAAGAGCTCGTCGATGCTCGAGGGCATCCTCGAGGGCCAGATGAACCCGAACTTCTCGCCGCTCTACACGCTCAAGAACCTCGGCGCCACCGTCGAGGTGCGCGCGCTGGTGCCGGG
>DATJIA010000178.1:0-14609 GCA_035493675.1 Kofleriaceae bacterium
AACGGCACCTCGCCGGTGCAGTGCAACGGCGGCGTCGTCGAGACGGGCACGATCACCGTCGCGAGCAAGTCCGACGCCGACGCGCTCGCCGGCGTGAACTGCATCGACGGCGATCTCCTCGTCGCCGGCCTGACCGGCGACGATCTCGGCAGCCTCTCGAACCTCGCGATCGTCACCGGCGACGTCGTCGTCGCGGGCAACCCCGGCCTGTCCGATCTCACCGGGCTCGGAGGGCTCCACGCGGTCGGCGGCCAGTACTTGATCCAGGGCAACGACGGCCTGAGCGATCTGCGCGGCCTCGAGCAGCTCACGCAGGTCGAGACGATCACCGTCGTCGGCAACGATCACCTCGGCGCGCTCACGGGGCTCGATCACTTCAGCGATCTCGGCGCGAGCCTGCGCATCGCCTCGAACAGCGAGCTGCCCGATCTCACCGGCCTCGATCACCTCGTCACCGCGTCGCGATCGATCGCGATCGTCGGCAACCCGAGCCTCGCGTCGATCGATCGCCTGGCCGGGCTGCGGCAAGCGGGCTCGCTCGAGATCACCGGCAACGCGTCGCTGCCGTCGATCGAGCTCACCTCGCTCGAGAAGATCTCGGTGCGCCTGATCATCAACCAGAACACGGCGCTCGCGACCGTCACGCTGCCGAAGCTCGTGACCACCGGCGACTTCGTCCGCATGGACGACGACGCGGTCCTGACCAACGTGTCGGCGCCCGTGCTCGTCACGACCGGCGGCTTCTTGTTCTCGCGCGAC
This sequence comes from Kofleriaceae bacterium, assembly GCA_035493675.1. GTDB lineage: Bacteria > Myxococcota_A > Polyangia > Haliangiales > Haliangiaceae > JAIOQA01. The sequence goes on from DATJIA010000178.1 coordinate 760, forward strand.
ACCTCGCTCGCGACCGTGAGCGCGCCGTCGCTGGTCTTCATCACCGGGCAGACCGCGCTCACGACCTTGCCCGCGCTCGCGAACCTCGAGCTGCCCGCGCTGATCTCGTGCGGCGGCGATCTCGCCTTCACGCAGGTCGGCACGATGCAGCACTTCGCCGGGCTCGCGAAGCTCGGCTCGGTCGGCGGCAACTTCTCGCTGTCGTCGACGACCGGCCCGATCGACTTCGCCGGCTTCGGTCAGCTCGCGACGATCGCCGGCAACATGACGGTCTCCGCGAACACCGCGCTGTCGTCGATGAACGGGCTCGACAAGCTCGGCGAGATCGGCGGCTCGCTCACGATCACCAACAACGCGCAGCTGCCGACCTCGAGCGCGACCGCGTTCGGCAATCGCGTCACCGTGCGCGGCGCGAAGACGATCAGCGGGAACCACCCGTAGCCGGGTGCATCGGCACGCGCGGCTGCATCCGCTCGCTCGGCGGCGCCACGTCGTCGGCCGGAGCCGGGGCCTCCGATGGCGGCGGCGCCTTCACCTCCAGCGCCGGCGACGCGGTCACCGCCGCGGGCTCGACCGCGTCCGGCTTCGCGCCGGGACCGCCCGAGAGGATCACGTACAAGGTCGGCACCATCGCGCCCGCGCCGACCAAGATCAGCCCGCGCCACTTCAGCCCGAGCCGGCCCTTGATCATGAACATGCCGCCGACCGCCAAGAACAGGAGGATGCACGCGTACGCGTCCGCGATGTACATCCACGCCTTCTTGCCGCGCACCTCGTGCAGCCAGTTCGCCATGCGCAGGAAGAAGCGCGACTCGCGCGCGTCCTCGACGACCAGGCCGCTGTCGCCGTAGACGACGATCGTCCCGCCCGGCTGCTCGAAGTGGATCTCGTCGCCGTAGCGGACCGCGCCCTTCACGCCCGCCTCGTCGATGCCGCCGATCTTCTTCGCCGCGGTCGCGATCGCGACGTCGTCGGGCGTCTCCGCCGGGATCTTGTCGATCGTCAGCTCGCGATGGACCGTCGTGAAGTTCGGGTCCCACTGCCCGATGTGATTGATCGCAAGCCCGCTGATCGCATAGATGATCGTCAGCCCGACGGTCAGATATCCGAGATCGCGGTGCAGCGCCCGCAACCACGCTCGCCACCGCTTCTTGATGATCGCGCCGATGCCTGCGCCGACGACGGCTTCAGGCATAGCGCTCCTCCTTCCACGGATCGGCGTGGTTGTTGTAGCCGCGCACCTCCCAGTAGCCCGGCTCGTCGTCGCGCTGGAAGCGCACGCCGGTGATCCACTTGGGGCTCTTCCAGAAGTACAGGTCGGGCATCAACCCGCGTACCGGCGCGCCGTGCTCGATCGGGAACGGCCGACCGTTCATCCGATAGGTCACCATGCTCGTCGGGCGCAGCGCCTCGCCGAGCAGGACGTTCGCGGTGTAGCCGTTGGCCGCCTCGAGGATGACGTGCCGCGCGTCGCCCTTCACGCCCGCCTTCTCGGCGAGCGTCGCGAACGTCACGCCCTTGAACATCGAGCCGATCACGCTCCATCCCGTCACGCAGTGGACGTCGGCCTCGACCTCGCTCTGCGGCAGCTTCAAGAGCGCGCCGTAGTCGAGCGTGTACTCGGTCTTCACCGCGCCGTGCACCTTCAAGCGGAACGTCTTCACGTCGCCGTCGCCCTCGTCGCCGCCCATGTCGCGCAGCCGCTCGATCACGCGCTGGCCCGGCGGCAGGCGCTTCTTGCCGTCCTTGCGATCTTCGGCGGCGGCCTTGCGCGAGAGATCATCCGCGGCGAGTCGGAACAGCGCGCCGCCGAACGCGACGATCGCGGTGCCGGCGGCGGCGGACTTCAAGAACGAGCGCCGGTCCCACGTCTTGGACAGCTCCGGGTAACGCTCGAGGTCGGGTCGCTTCGACAAGGTGACTCCTCGCGGCGAATCGCCGCTCGATCATGCCGCCTACTTACGAGAGGCGCGCCACCTAGTTACGTCTCACCGCCGCGATCGGTTCGCCGCGCGAGGGGTTCCGGGCAGTTACGCCGCGCCGTAGACGGGTACGAGCGCGCCTGACGTCAGCCGATTCGCCGGCGAGACCAGGAACGCGATCGCCTCGGCGAGCTCGGAGGCCTTCGGCCACTTCGTGAAGTCCGCGCTCGGCATCGACGCGCGATTCGCCGGCGTGTCGATGATCGACGGCACGATCGCGTTCGCCAAGATGTTCTCGGCGACGACCTCCTTCGCGAGGCACTCGGTCAGCGACGCGACCGCCGCCTTCGACGTCGTGTACGCGATCATCCCGCCGGCCGGCGACACCGCGGGCCGCGCCGCGACGTTCACGATGCGTCCGCCCGGCGCGGCGCCCGGCGCGTCGGCGCGCCGGCGGATCGATCGCACCGCCTCGCGCGAGCACAAGAACGCGGTGACGGCGTTGAGCTGGTGCATCTTCTCGAAGTCGGCGAGGCCGGTGTCGACGATCGGCGACATCGCGAAGCCGCCGACCAGGTGCACCGAGCCCCACAGCGGCGGTTGCGCCGCGTAGTACGCGGTGACCTCGTCCTCGCTCGTGAGCACGACCGCCGGCTTCGCGTCGACGCGCGCGTGGCCGATCCACGGCATGTGGCTCGGGACCTCACGCTCGACCATCGGCAGGTGACAGACCGCGCCGCGCTCGAGCAAGAGCGCGACCACCGCGCCGCCGAGGCCGCCGGTCGCGCCGGTCACTACGATGTGCTTGCCGTCGAGGTCCGCCATCTACGGACCGTACCTCATGATAGAACGCGCCGGTGAGCGCGCCCGCCTTTCGCATGCCCGCCGAATGGAGCCTCCACGATGCGGTGTGGACCGCGTGGCCGCACGACGAAGCACAGTGGGCCGAAGGGCTCGCGGCGCCGCGTAGTCAACTGACTGCGATGATGCAGTCGATCGTCGACAACGGCCGCGGCGAGCGCGTCGAGCTGTTCGTCCGAAATTCGGACGACGAACGCGAGGCGCGCGCCCACCTCGGCGACGCGCAGGCGCACGTGCGCTTCCATCACGCCGTCTACGGCGACACCTGGCTGCGCGACACCGGCCCGATCTGGCTCGCGCGGGGCGGCGAGACGATCGCCGCCCGCTTCCGCTTCGACGGCTGGGGCGGCAAGTACATCATGCCCGGCGACGCCGAGCTGTCGGCGGAGGTCGCGCGGCTGACGCACTCGCACGAGATCGTGTTCGACTTCGTGCTCGAGGGCGGCGCGGTCGAGGTCGACGGCGCCGGGCTCGTCCTGACGACCAAGCAGTGCTTGCTCGGCGGCGCGCGCAACCCGGGGCTCGATCAAGCGAGCCTCGACGCGCGGCTCCGCTTCGCGCTCGGCGCCGATCGCGTGATCTGGCTCGATCGCGGGCTCGCGAACGATCACACCGACGGCCACATCGACACGCTCGCGCGCTTCGTCGCGCCGGGCGTGGTCGTCGCGATGGAGCCGGAGGACGACGATCCGAACCGCGACGCGATGCGCGGCATCCTCGACGATCTTCGCGCGGCGGAGTTGGAGGTGACGACCGTCCCGAGCCCCGGCGCGATCCACGACGCCGGCGGCATGCTGATGCCCGCGAGCTACATGAACTTCTACATCGGCAACACCGTCGTCGTCGTCCCGACCTATCGATCGGCGCACGACGACCACGCGGTCGCCGCGATCGCCGCGCTCTTCCCCACGCGCAAGACGATCGGCCTGCCGTGCGAGGCCGTCGTCGTCGGCGGCGGCGGCTTCCACTGCTGCACGCAACAGCAACCGCGCGCGCTATAAGGAGGAGCCATGCCGACCGTCACCGTCGCCGCGCTCCAGACCGCGCTCACCGACGACGTCGCCGCCAACGTCGCGAAGATCACCGCGATGATCCGCGATGCCGCCGCGCGCGGCGCGCAGGTGATCCTCCCGTCGGAGCTCTTCGAAGGTCACTACTTCTGCCGCACGCAGCGCGAAGACGACTTCCTGCGCGCGCGCCCCGCCGAAGGTCACCCGACCTTGCGCCACTTCCAAGCGCTCGCGGCCGAGCTCGGCGTGGTGCTGCCCATCTCCTTCTTCGAGCAAGCCGGCCCCGAGCACTACAACTCGATCGCGACGATCGACGCCGACGGCCGCACGCTCGGCATCTATCGCAAGAGCCACATCCCCGACGGCCCCGGCTACCAGGAGAAGTTCTTCTTCAAGCCGGGCAACACGGGCTTCCACGTCTACGACACGCGCTTCGCGAAGCTCGGCGTCGCGATCTGCTGGGATCAATGGTTCCCCGAGGCGGCGCGCGCGATGACGCTCGCCGGCGCCGACCTCCTCTTCTATCCGACGGCGATCGGCAGCGAGCCCGAGGAGCCCGACTTCGACTCGCGCGATTCGTGGCAGCGCGTGATGATCGGCCACGCGGTCGCGAACCAGGTCGCGGTCGTCGCCGCCAACCGGATCGGCACCGAGGGCGACATGACCTTCTACGGCAGCTCGTTCGTGTGCGACCATCGCGGCGACAAGCTCGCGGAGTTGGGGCGCGCCGACGAGGGCGCCGCGATCGCGACGATCGATCTCGACAAGCTGCACCGCGCCCGCGCCTCGATGGGCTTCTTCCGCGACCGCCGCCCAGATCTCTACAAGCGAATCACCGAATGAATCCTCCGCCGAAGCTCGAGAAACCGTGGCGCCGCATCTCGCTGCGCGTCGCGCAGCCGCGCGAAGGCCTGACCTGGAGCGAGGCCTTGACCAGCCCCTGCATCGCCTGCGAGTCGGCGCCGTGCTGCACGCACCTCACGCTGCACGAGTTCGAGGTCGACGGACTCACCGATCTCGACTACGCGCGCTACGTCCTCAACTTCGAGCGCATGCTCCTCGGCATCTCGCCCGACGGCAAGTGGCACGTCTACTACCGAGCGCCGTGCCGCTACCTCGAGCAGCACACGCTGCGCTGCACGATCCACGACACTCCGATCCAGCCGAACGTCTGCAAGAACTTCAGCCCGTACGCGTGCTGGTACAAGGCGTCGTACGGCGGACCGGTCTCCGACACGCTGATCCAGATCGATCGCGTGCGCATGGACTGGATCCTCGAGCGCACGAAGTTCCGCGACGATCGATCGATCGAGTCGATGCCGTCGCAAGACGAGATGCGCGCGGTGTTCCCGACCCTGCCGGTCGTCGAGGATCCGCCCGGCCCCGCCGACGAGATCGTCCGCGCCGACGCCGTGTACCCGGCGTGGAAGCTCCTGATCAAGAGCGGCAAGCCCGAGGAGCCGGCGCGCGAGCACTCGTTCGCCGAGCTCGACAACCCGTGCAACGGCTGCGACGCGTACTGCTGCACGTCGCTGGTGTTCCCGCAGCGCAGCCCGATCAACCACGCGCAGGTCGACTACTTCCGCTACGCGCTCGGCTTTCCCGGCATCGAGCTCGGCGTCGGCGGCGGCAACTGGACGATCACGATCCGCACCAAGTGCCGCCACCTGAACGGCACCAAGTGCGGCGTCTACGGCACCGGCGATCGGCCGCTGATGTGCTCGTACTACGACGCGCACAAGTGCGGCTACAAGCACCAGTTCGGACCGATGCGCCCGCAGGGCTTCGTGCGCGTGCGCTACGAGGAGTTCGACGCGGTCGCCTCCGCGTTCCGGTTCAACGAGACCGGCATCACGACGAAGATCCCGACGGCCGACGAGGTCCGCGCGGCGATCGAGGCGTCGTGGCGCGACGGTGCTACGATCACGGAATGAAGATCCTCGTCAAAGCCGTGGTGACCGGTTTCGGCTTGAGCGTCGGGGCCGCCCTCTACAAGAAGCTCGCGAAGGAGCTCGGGTGGAACCTCGAAGACGCGAAGGAAGTCGCCGAGGCGCCCCCGACCCGTCCGGATCGCGACGGCGGCGAGCCGGAACCCTTACATTCTTGAAACAGTCCGTACCGCGCAGCGGGGAATCGCGGCCCGCGCGCGGATGGTAAGCGTTACATCCCGTGCCGCGCTCGCCCTTCCTCCACGTCGTGCCTCCCGCGACGGCGCTCGGGCTGGGCGCGCTGCGCTGGTGGTTGCAGGGATCGGGCAACACGTACACCGCGACGAGCAAGCGGTTCTTCGTGCCCGATCCGGATCTCGGCTGGGTGCCCGCCGCATCGCAGCCGGTGTGGCTCGGCCTCGAGGTGCTCGGCATCTTGGCCGGCGTCGTGCTCGGATTCGTCGCGGTCGCGTTCTTCGTCAGGTGGCGAGAACGCGCGCGCGGCAAACCGATGAAGAAGCTGCGCGTGCTCGGATGGATCTTGGCTGTCCTGCCGGTGGCGATCCCCGCGTGGGCCTTCGCGTCGGGCGGGCGGCCGGCGGGCGGCGTCGACGCGCTGCCGAGCGGCACGACCGCGATCCCCGATCGCGGCATCACCGGATCGCTCGACGCGCCCGCGGGCTCGTGGGTCACCGATTCTCACTCGACGATCACGGCGCACCTGTCCGCCGGCGGTGAGAGCTTCGACGCGCGCCTGCCGGTGAACGGCCGCGTCACGCTCGATCCGCGCGATCTGCGCGGAGCGATCATCGGCGCGTTCTCGGCGCCGTCGGCGCAGGTCGACACCGGCATCTCGCTGCGGTCGAAGCACGCGCGAGAGGATTATCTCGACGCCGAACATCATCCGTCGATCGGCTTCGATCTGATCCGCGTCGAGGCGACGCGCCAGGACGCGCCCGATCTGATCGCGTTCCGCGCCGACGGCGTCGTGCACCTGCTCGGGCGCGATCACCAGGTCGTCGTCGGTGGGACGCTCCGGCGCGGCGACGCGGCGGCGGCCTCGCGCCTCGGCGTGCGCGCGGCGCCGCTGCTCGCGCAGGCCGACTTCACGCTCCATATCAAGGACACCGCGCTCGCGCCGGACGCCGGCGACTTCGATCGCGACGAGATCCCGATCCACGTCTCCTTGGTCTTGATCCCTGAAGAGAAGCCTTGAAGAAGGAAGCCCGATGAAAACGTCAGTGTTGTTCGTCTCCGCGCTCGCGCTCTCCGCCTGCGGCAAGAAGTCCGATGCGCCCGCCGCCGGCAGCGGCAGCGCCTCGTCGTCGGCCGCGGCCGATCCGAAAGCCGACTTCGTCCACGTGCTCGGCCACCACAACCCGGGCAAGCCCACCGATCCGGTCGTGATCGATCTCCCGAAGTTCGAGGTGACCAAGGCCGCGTTCGATCCCGCGAACCCCGAGGGCGGCACCGCCCAGCTCACGCTCGATCTCGCGAGCCTCTCGAGCAACTCGCCGAAGCGTGACAAGCATCTCTCTTCGCCTGACTACCTCGACGTCGCGAAGTTCGCGACCGTCACGATCGACGTCGACAACGTCAAGAAGCAGAGCGGCTCCACCTACACCGCGGACGCGAACATCAGCATCCATGGCGTACAGAAAAAATTGCCGGTGACCTTCGACGTCGTCGAGACGCTCCCGGACGGCGTGCGCATCCACGCCAAGCAAGCGTGGAAGCGCAGCGACTTCTCGATCGGCGCGCCCGAAGGCGGCGACGAGACCACCGCGGACGCGCAGGAGATCGAGCTTCAGCTCACGCTCCACAAGAAGTGACGCTATGCTTCGTCCATGAGCATGGGGACGAACCTCGCGCCGGGCCTGCTCCTGGCGATGCCCCAGCTGATGGACCCGAACTTCACGCGCTCGGTCGTCCTCATGATCGAGCACGGCGACATGGGATCGTTCGGGCTCGTGATCAACCAGCCGTCGCCGATCCGCGCGAGCGAGCTGCTCGGCTCGCTCGAGATGGAGTGGTGCGGCGCCGACGACGAGGTCGTCTGGGCCGGCGGCCCGGTCGCGCCGACGACGGGCTGGGTGTTGCACGAGCCGGTCGCCGGCTTGGCGTCGACGCGCGGGCTCGGCTCGAGCGGCACGATCCAGATCTCCGACGAGATCGATCTGTCGACGTCACCCGACCGGCTGCGCGCGCTCGCCGCGTCGCCGCCGCGCCGCCTGCGCGTCTTGCTCGGCTACAGCGGGTGGGCGCGCGGCCAGCTCGCCTCCGAGATGACGCGCGGATCCTGGCTCCACGCCGACGCCGATCCCGCGCTGATCTTCGACACGCCCGCCGCCGACATCTGGACCCGCGCGATGGCCTCGCTCGGCATCGCGAACCCCGAGTCGGTCGTGCAGGGCCGCGGGATCCACTAGGCGGGCTTCTTGGGAGCTTCCCACGGCGCGCCCTTGAAGGCGTTGCCCTTGTCGAGCTCGTCGATCATCTGCGTGAGGCGCTGCTGCTTCTGCGGCTCGAGCTTCGCCTGCGAGATCCAGAACAGATAATCGTTCTGCTGGTACGCCGGGCGCGCGCGAAACGCGTCGACGAGGTTGCGCTTCTCGAGCGCCTTGCGCACGAAGCCGGGCATCTGCTGCTTCTGCAGCGCTTGCATGTTCTTGTCGGGACCAGACATCGCGCGCGAGCGTACTATGGAGCGCGATGCGATGGGCGTGGATGCTCTTGCTCGTGGGGTGCGCGACGCACGACGTGCTGCACTCGGAGCCGCTCGTCGGACGCGCCGCGTGCCGCGATCGCGGCAGCGCCGTGTTCGGCCTGTGGCCCGACGAGGACAGCTGCGGCGCGCAGGTCACGCCGCTCGGCGACGGTTGCTACCTCGCGATGCGCCCGGGCGAGCAGCGCGAGCGCCCGCACGTGTTCGAGTGCAACGCGAACGGGCCCGGTAATCGCGTCGCGTGCCTCGAGGAGCCGATCGGCGGGCGCGTGAGGCCGCTCGACGCCGACGCCGAGGTCGTGTGGGGGCTGAATGTGTGGATGGGCGGCGAGTACGCGTCGATCGCGGCGTCGCGCCGATGCGAGCCGCGGCTCGTCGCGTGGGAGTCGGTCCACGCGCCGCCGCTGCCGCCGGCGATCCTCGACGTGCAGGATCACGCGGGTCATCACTCGTACGCGACCGTGCGCGAGAACGGCGTCGAGGTCGGACGCGCGGCGCGCGGCCCGGACGTGCGCGCGGAGGTCTGCCCGGATTCCGTCACGCTCGTGGGCGAATACCCGCCGATCTTCGCCGAGGAGCTGCGCCACCTGATCGGGGCGCTGCCACGGCCGGAGACGTGCGAGACGAGCTACTACTTCCTGCACATCGCGCAGTGAGCCGCTACAGGCCCATCTGCTTCGCGATGATCACCTTCATGATCTCGTTGGTGCCGGCGTAGATGCGTTGCACGCGCGCGTCCATGAACGCGCGGGTCACGGGGTACTCGAGCATGTAGCCGTAGCCGCCGAAGAACTGCAGGCAGGTGTCGATCACCTGCTGCGCCATCTCGGTCTGCCACAGCTTCGCCATCGAGCATTCCTTGACCAGGTACTTGCCCGCGACGTGGCCCTCGATCACGCGATCGACGAACGCGCGGCCGACCTCGAGCTGCGTCGCGCACTCGACGAGCTTGAACTGCGTGTTCTGGAACTTCGAGATCGGCTTGCCGAAGGCCTGGCGCTCCTTCGCGTACACGATCGTGTCGTGCAGCACCTGCTCGGCGCCGGCCTGCGCGCCGATCGCGACGCACAGGCGCTCCTGCTGCAGCTTCTGCATCAGCATCAAGAAGCCCGCGCCCTCTTGGCCGAGGCGATTCGCCGCCGGGATGCGGCAGTCCTCGAAGAAGAGCTCGCTCGTGTCCTGCGAGGCCATGCCCATCTTCTCGAGCTTCTTGCCCTTCACGAAGCCGGCGCGGCCCGCCTCGACGACGAACAGCGAGATCGCCTTGTGCGGATCCTTCGGGCTCTCCTCGGTCTTCGCGACGACGATCACGAGATCGCACAACTGCCCGTTCGAGATGAACGTCTTCGATCCGTTGATCACGTAGTCGTCGCCGTCGCGGCGCGCGACCGTCTTCACGTTCGCGAGGTCGCTGCCGGTGCCCGGCTCGGTCATCGCGATCGCGGTGACCAGCTCACCCGACGCGCACCCCGGCAGCCACTTCTGCTTCTGCTCTTCGGTGCCGAACGTGTGGATGTACGGGACGACGATGTCGGAGTGCAGGCACATCGCGAAGCCGCTCTCGTACGCGAGCGCGAGCTCCTCCATCAGCACGACCGACATCAAGAAATCGCCGCCGGCGCCGCCGTACTTCTCCTCGAGCCACGGGCACAAGAAGCCCGACGCGCCCGCCTTGCGCCACACCTCGCGATCGACCATCCCCTGCTCGCGCCATCGCGGCTGGTTCGGGACGATCTCCTTCGCGACGAACTGGCGGAACGACTGGCGGAAGAGATCGTGCTCGGCGGAGAAAAGCGTGCGCTCCATGGCACGGACCGTACCATGGAGCGCATGTCTCCATCGGAGACTTTTCGCGTGCGGAGATCAGGCCGCGCGGTCGGGCTTGATCAGCGCGACGATGCTCGCGATCGCCGCGAGCGCACCGCCGGCGAGCAGGATCTGCGCGCCGATGCCCGCGAACTTGCCGAACGGCGCCTCGGCGCTGAACTGCAGGATCGTGATCACCGCGACGATCGCGCCGAGCACGAGGCCGCCCGCCGCGGCGCCGCGGCCGAAGCCGCCCTTCGCGACGCCGGCGCCCGCGAGCGCGACCAAGCCGAGCGAGCCGAGCAGCGCGATGTACGTCGGGCCGGCCTTCACCGCCTTCAACGTCCACAGCGAGATCGACTCGCCGCCCGCGGACACGAACGGCAAGAACACGGCGACGAGGCACAGCACTCCGAGGGCGAGCAGAACGAACTTGATCGGCTTCACGGCATTTCTCCTGGTTGAGTTCCTTGCCGCCGCCCTATCGCAACCTCGATGCCAGGGAATAAGTGCGCGTGTCGCCGACATGCCGCCGTCGGAGTGGGCCCGGCTGGACCCGAGGCCCCCGCGGGGCGCGGGTCCGCGCGAACCCGGCCGTAGTACGCTCGCGCGATGCGTACCGCCGTGATCGTGGCCCTCGTCCTCGCGACCGCCGCGCGCGCGAACGCGGCGCCGCTCCAGAAGCTGACGCGCGACGAGGTGATCCGCGCCGGCAACGCCGCGGCGGCGAGCCTCCCGCCCGTCGACAAGACCGCGTCCGCCGCGTGCAAGTCGAAGTTCGACGCCGCGATGACCCACCCCGACATCGACGCGCCGACGCTCGCGGCCGCGGCGGCGTGCTATCGCGCCGCCGGCGCGCTCGGCGCGGCGATCACGCTGTGGGGACAGGTGCTGCAGCGCTTCCCGAACACGCGCGAGGCGGCCGGCGCGCTCCACGAGCTCGGTCCGGCATACGAGCTCGCCGGTCTCTACGACAACGCCGCCGACAAGGACATGGACTACGCGAACAAGTACGGCGGCGAACCTGACGCGCTGCCGCGGATCACCCGCGCGATCTGTCTCTGGCAGCAGCTCGGCCGCGAGGATCAGCTGCGGCGCGCGTACTACTCGCTGAAGCGCTGGAAGAAGGCGCCGCACGATCCGGCGACGATCTGCGACGGCATCGTGCCGATCGTCGTGCCGCCGCCCGACGCTCAAGCGCCGGCGCGATAGATCGCGGCCGACTTCGCGGGCAGATCGATCACGAGCGCGCCGCCGGCGACGATCGTGGTCGCCGGCGCGCCGTCGCCGAGGTCGTCGACGAGCGTGGTGCCGTCGGCGACGTCGTGCACGGGGATGTGGATCGTGCCGCTGCGCGCGGCGCCGTTGTTGACGACGACGATGCGCGCGCCGGCGCCGGTGCCGCGTGAGAACGCGAAGACGTTCGGGTGGGTCGCGCCGTTCTGGCGCCACAGCTCGCGATAGGCGCCGTCGATCAGCGCGGGCGTCGTCGTGCGGAGCTGCGCGAGCCGCTGCACGCGCGCGTAGATCAGCTCGCTGCCGGCGACCGCTTCGCCTGCGTGCGGCTGCGCGCGCGCCGTCGCGTCCTCCGCCCACGCCGGGAGATCGTGGCGGTTGTCCGGATCGCCGTTGCCGTACATGCCGAGCTCGTCGCCGTAGTAGAGCTGCGGGATCCCGGGCAGCGTGAAGATCAGATCGAGCGCGAGCATCACGCGCCGGCGGATCTCGTCCTCGCTCACGCCGAGCCCGGGCTCGTTGGCGAAGCGCTTGACGTCGTGGTTGTCGATGAAGAGCACGAGATCGAGCGCGCGATCGGCGCCGGCGCGCGCGATGCCGTCGGCGACCGCGCTGGCGACGAGGTCGATCGATCCGCCGTGCGCGACGGCGTCGACCAGCGCGCGCCGCAGCGGGAAGTGGAACACGGACGTGAAGCCGGCGTCGAGGTACGGCACCGCCGCGGCGAGCGAGCTCTCGTCGAAGATCTCGCCGACCGCGAAGATGCCCGGATGCGCCGCGCGCACCGCGGGAAAGAACGAGTCGTGGAAGTACGCCGGCAGGACGTGCTTCGCGGTGTCCATGCGGATGCCGTCGATCTGGTAGCGGGCGGTCACGCTCGCCTCGAAGGTCGACAGGTACGCCGCGACGTCCGGTTGTTCCTGCGCGAAGTCCGGGTGGTGATCGAGCGGGCAGAAGATCTGCGACGGCCCGAGCGTCGCGCACGTCTGCGGATCGTGGAACCAGCTCGGATGTTGATGCGGCAGCCGCGCGGTGTCGCCGGTGTGGTTGACGACCATGTCGAGCACGAGCTTCATGCCGCGCGCGTGCAGCTCGGTGACGAGCGCGTCGAGCGCGCCGCTGCCGCCGAGCGAAGGATCGATCGGATCGTCGTCGGTCGGATCGCTGTAGTCGATCCAGTAGCCGTGATAGCCGCACGCGTCGGTGAACGGCGCGATCTGGCGGTTGGGCGGCGTGATCCAGACCGCGGTCGCGCCGAGCCCGTACACGTAGTCGAGGTGCGCGCGCAGGCCGTCGAGATCGCCGCCGTGGCGCATCTTCGGGCGCGCGCGATCGAAGCAGGTCGTGTCGTTCGACATGTCGCCGTCGCGGAAACGATCCGGGATCACGAGGTAGAGGACCTGATCGCGGAAGCTGTCCGGCCGCGCGACCGCCGCGTCCGGTCCTTGTCCGGCGGTGTCGGGCGGCGCTGTCCGGCTGTCCGGTTGCATTCCGCTCGGCGCGCGCGCGGGCGCGGCGCACGCGACGAGGACGAGCAGCACCCACTTCATGCACCGATGCTGCGCGCGCGGGTCGCGCGTCGCCATCGCGCGGACGTCAACCTCGGCGGCGCGGACGTCGCGGCGGCTCGCCGTACGCGGGCAGGCTCGCGACCTCCGGCCGCACGCGCGACGGCGACACACCGAACTGCGCGCGGAACGCGACCGCGAACGCCGACGGATTGTCGTAGCCGACGCGCGCCGCGACCTCCGTGACCTGATACCGCCCCGTCTCGAGCAGGTGCCGCGCTTCTTCGAGCCGCCGCCGCCGCACGTAGATCGCGGGCGCGACACCGATCTCGCGACGGAACGCGCGCAAGACGGTCGACTCGCTCGCGCCGCACTGCTTCGCGAGCGCCGCCGTCGAGACCTCCTCGAACAGGTGCTCCTCGAGCCACGCGCGCGCGCGCGTCGCGAGCGCGCCGCCCTCGAACAAGACCGAGCTGCGCGTGTGCCGCTCCAGCTGCTCGCGCCCGAGGAAGAACACCTCCTTCACGAGCTCGGTCTCGAGGAACCGCGCCGCGCGGCTCGCGTGCTTCTCGCAGACGTCGCGCTCGAAGACGTACCGTTGCACCAGCTCGTCGACCCAGCGCGTCCGCGCGAACACGCGCGTCTCGCCGACGATCTTCGCGTAGATCCTCTCGTCGACGAACGCCCCGTACTCGCGCGCGACGAGCTTCCACGCGCCCGCGCCGATCACGATCGTCACGATACACGCGCTCGCCCCGCGCGCCGCGCGCACGCGATGCCTCGCCTTCCCCGGCACCACCGCGAACCGCGCGCGGTCGATCGCCACGCCGCGCTCCCCCACCTCGAGCTCCACG
>DATJIA010000179.1:0-10845 GCA_035493675.1 Kofleriaceae bacterium
CGCCGGGCGCCGGATGATCGGCGAAGAAGCTGAGCTTCGCGAGGTGCACCGGCATCGCGAGGCGATCGATCGTCTCGTGATCCATCACCCACCAGCCCATCAGCTGGCCGGCGCAGTCGAGCAGCGCGCCCGGCGCGGGCAGGGTCTCGATCGCGCCGTCGACGCCGTCGTCGCCCATCGGCCCCATCGCGACGACGCCGGCATACGCGGGCCCGTGGAACATCCAGCGATCGGCGTAGAGGCGATCGGCGGTGATCGGCGTGGCGCGCGGGTGCGTGAGCGGCGCGAGCGAAGGCTTCGGCGCCGTGGGGTACGCGTTCGCGAAGACGATCGTCGCGCGCGAGTAGCCGGCGAGCTCGACGTCGATCCGATCGGGCTCGCCGTCGCGGATCGCGGCGCGGATCTCGACGTCGGCCGGCGGCGCGACCGCGAGCCAGCGGAACGCGCGCACGTCTTCCGCCGCGACCGCGACGCGACCCGGCGCGAGCGCGCGCGCCGCGTCGATCATCATCGCGATCATCATCGTCATCGGCGCGACCGGGTAGCGATCGCTGATCTCGCGCCAGCCGTCCGGCTGGCGATAGAAGCAATGATCGAGCAGCGCGGGGTCGCGCTCGACGGAGAGCCGCCGCTTGGTGACGAGCTCTTTCGGCTTGCGCGCTCGCGCATACGCCTCGACGACCGCCTGGCTCGCCGCCGCCGCTTCACGCAGCGTCACCGCGAGCTCCGCCATCACCGGATCATCGATCGATTTGATCGGAGCGCCGCCGAGCGCGATCGGCGGCACCGCGCCGTCGAGCTTCACCAGCGCCGCCCCGAGCTTGAGCGGCACCCCCGTTCGTCCCGCCCCTCCCCCCGTTCGTCCTGAGCGAAGGCGCGAAGCGCCGGAGTCGAAGGACGCATCCACCTCGAAGCCCTCGACGAACAACGCCGCCGCGACCTTCGCGACCTGCACGCCCTTCTCCGTCGCCGCCGGGATCGCGAGGTGCTCGATCCCGCGCAGCGTATCGCCGATGAAGCTCGGCACGCTTCCGACGCCCAACGACACGAACGCGCGCACGCCCTCCGCATACAGCTTCTCGACGAGCTCGCGGAACCGCACGGGCTTGACGAGGTGCTCGACCGCGACCTCGCGGATCTCGCGCGCGCTCGCCGGATACGGCGCGCACGTCGTCGCCGACCACAGCGGCGTCTTCGGCGTGGCGAGCGCGAGCGCCGCCAACCGCGCGCGATGCGGCGCGAGGTATCCCTCGAACAGCGGCGAGTGGAAGCCGCTCTTGAACGGCAGCTCCTGACACAGGACGCCGCGCGCGCCGAGCCGCTCGATCGCGATCTTCACGCGATCGGTGCGACCGCACACGATGCTCTGGTGCGGGCAGTTGTCGTGCGAGACCGCGATCTGATCGAGGCCCGCGAGCGCTTCGGCGGCGCCCGCCGCGCTGCACCCGACCGCCGCGAACACCACGTCGGGGACCTCGAGAGTGCCCGGCGCGAGGCCGGCGACGAACGCGTCGGCGTCGGCGGGCGGGATCATCTCGGACACGACCATGCCGGTCCATTCGCCGAGGCTGTGACCCGCGATCACGTCGGGCTTCGCGCCGAGCTTCGCGAGCGCGCCCGCGAGCGCGCGGCCGAGCGTGAAGACCGCGTAGCCCTGCCCTTCGAGCCCGCTCGCGTCGATCGATCGCGCAACGGGCAGATCGAATTTCCGGACCAGCTCCGACGGATCCGGCGGCGTGACCACCTCGATGCCGGGGAAGACGAACGCGAGCTTGCCGCCGTCGTGCGCGAAGCCGCGCGGCGCGAACCAGAGGTCGCTCTGCCCGCGCCACGCCTTGCCGCGATCGATCACCTTCTTCGCGAGCGCGAGGCGCTCGGGCGTCGGATCGATCATCGCGAGGCGAACGGTGCCCTCACCGCCGCTGGTCCCCGCCTCGAGCTTCGCGCGCAGCTCTTCGATCGTGCGTGCCGCGATCGCGAGCGTCTTCTTCTCCGCACGGACGACGGACGACGGACGACGGACGACGTCGTCGTCGACTCCGTCGACGACGAGGTGCGCGTTGATCCCGCCGAAGCCGAACGCGCTCACGCCCGCGCGCCGCGGCAGCTCGCCCCACGGCTCGGCGCGATCGATCACGCGGAACCTCGTCTTTTCGAGATCGGCGTGCGGCGCTTCGCAGTGCAAGGTCGGCAGCGCGACGCCGTGATGCACCGCGAGCGCCGCCTTGATCAGCCCCGCCGCGCCCGCCGCGGGCATCGCGTGCCCGATCATCGACTTCACCGACCCGAGCACCGCGCGCGGCCCGGACGATGCGGCGCCGAAATGCTGCGCGAGCGCGCGCAGCTCGACCTCGTCGCCGGTCGGCGTGCCGGTGCCGTGCGCCTCGATCATGCCGACCGTCGACGGATCGAGCGCCGCCTCGCGCCACGCGTCGCCGAGCGCGGCGAGCTGACCCTCGAGCCGCGGGCGCATCGCGCTCGCCTCGCGTCCGTCGCTCGACACGCCCGCGCCGCGGATCACGGCGTAGATCCGCCGCCCGTTCCGGAGCGCGTCGTCGAGCCGCTCGAGCACGACGACGCCCGCGCCTTCGCCGATCAAGATTCCATCGGCGCGCCGATCGAACGGGCGGATCGCCTGCGCGCGCGACAGCGCGCCGAGCTGCGTGAAGACCGACCAGAACGTGACGTCGTGGCAGACGTGCACGCCGCCCGCGATCATGCGATCGGATCGCCGCGACGACAGCTCGCGACACGCTTGATCGACCGCGACCAGCGCGCTCGCGCACGCGGCGTCGACCGTGTACGCGGGGCCGCGCAGATCCAAGCGGTTCGCGACGCGCGACGCCGCGAGGTTCGGCACCAGGCCGATCGCCGCTTCCGGACCGAGCTCCGCCGACGCCTTCGCCGCGAACGCGGCGCGCACGCGCTCGAGCGTGTCGTCGTCGAGCTCGGGCACCAGCTCGCGCAAGGTCGTGACGAGCTGCTGCGGCGTGCGCACGCGCTGCGACAAGCGCGCCATGCCCGGCGTGAGGTAACCGCCGCGTCCTAGGATCACGCCGGTGCGATCGCCGCCGGCGCGCGCGCCCGCGCCTGCATCGTGCAGCGCCGCCGCCGCGACGTGCAGCGCGAGCAGCTGATCGGGCTCGGCGCCTTCGGCCGCCTTCGGCATCAACCCGAACGCGATCGGATCGATCGCCGCGACGTCGTCGATGAAGCCGCCGCGCCGGCAGTAGAAGCGATCGGCCGCGCGCGCGTCCGGATCGAAGTAGACCGGATCCCACCGCGACGCGGGCACGTCGGTGATCGCGTCGTGGCCGCGCTCGAGGTTGCGCCAGTACGCGTCGAGATCGGCGGCGCCCGGGAACACCGCCGCCATGCCGACGATCGCGACCGGCTCCATGCTCACGCGTCCAGTCGGGCTTCGCCCGTTCGTCCTGAGCGGAGGTGCGAAGCACCGGAGTCGAAGGACCGCACCAGCGCCTTCGCGTCGCCCGCCATCAAGACGACCTGCGCGTCGTCGGCGTCCGAGGCGAGCTCGGCCAAGAGCGCCTCGACGCCGCGATCGGGATCGACGAGCCCGATGCCGCGCCGCGCGTACTCGCGCTCGAGCTCGGGCGACACCATGCCGGCGCCGGCCCACGGGCCCCAGTCGATCGAGACCACGCGGCCCTTGATCTTCGACGACAACGACCACGCGAGCGCGTCGAGCGCGTCGTTCGCGCACGCGTAGTCGACCTGGCCGCGATTGCCGAACGCGCCGGCGATGCTCGCGAACAGCGCGACGAACTTGGTGTCGTCGCGCAGCGCGCCGGCGAGCGCGTGCGCGCCCGCGAGCTTGGTCGCGACGACGCGCTCGAACGAATCGCGCTTCTTGTCGCGCATCAGCTTGTCCTCGAGCACGCCGGCGCCGTGGATCACGCCGTCGACGCGGCCGTGGCGGCGATAGACGTCGGCGATCACGCTCGCGAACGCGCCGTCGCGCACGTCGACCGCGTGATAGACGACCGGCGCGCCGGCGCGCTCGATCGCCGCGAGCGTCGCGCGGATCTCGCGATCGGCGAGCGCGCGCGCGCAGGTCGCCTCGATCTCTTTCGGGCCGAGCCCCTTGGCCGCGAGCTGCTTGCGGATCGCGATCGCGTCGGCGGCGCCGGCGAGCGCGGCGTCCTCGGGGCCGGGCAGCGCGGAGCGGCCGACCAGCTCCAGCTTGCAGCGATAGCGCTCGGCGAGCGCCACCGCGACCTTCGCGGTGATGCCGCGCGCGCCGCCGGTGATCAGCACGACCGAGCCCGCATCGAGGAACGCGGCAGGCGCGGACGGCGCCGCGCCGGTCGGCGTGACCACGCGCGTGATGCGATTGCCGTCGGTGTGGCCGATCTCGACGTGCGGATCGTCGGCGGTCAGCTCGAGGCGGACCGCGGTCGCGAGCGCGGAGGTCGACGCGCTCGGATCGAGATCGATCACGCGCGTGCGCACGGTCGGGTGCTCGGCGGCGATCGTCTTGACGAGGCCGGCGGCGCCGGCGCCGCGCGCCTCGCGGCGATGGTCGTGGCCGAAGCGGCCGCCGCGCGCGGTCGCGACGAAGATCGTCTTCGCGCCGCTCTGCGCGGCGGCGCGGAGCTGCTCGAACTGCGCGACCAGCTCGTCGACCGCGCGCGCGGGCGCGCCCGCGGACGCGGCCGCGGCGAGCGCGCGCAGATCGATCAGCACGTCGGTCGATTCGATCGGATCGTTGCTCGAGACGATGCGCGGCACCGCGCGCTCGTCGGTGAGCGCCTTCGCGATGTCGGCCGCGATGCCGCGGCCGTCGTCGATGATCGTGAAGCGCACGCCGTCGAAGCGGTGGTGACCGTTCGCGGGCGCCGGCGCGTCGGCGATCGTGAAGACGTAGCGGTTCACGGCGGCGGCCGGCGGCGCGACCTCGGGCGCGGGCGCCGCGGGTGCGGGCGCCGCGGCGGTCGCGCTTCCGATGCGCGACTCGAGCCACGCGACCAAGCTGCGCAAGGTCTTCCGCGCGGCGAGCTCCTCGACGACCTTGTCGCCGTCGGCGCCGCCCTTCACGCGCAGGCCGAGCCGCTCGGCGAGCTCGCCGATGATCTCGATGCGCTTGATCGAGTCGATGCTGAGGTCGGCTTCGAGATCGAGATCGGGGCCGAGCGTGTCGATCGGGTAGCCGGTGCGCTCGCTGACGATCGACAGGACGAGCTGCATCGGATCGATCGCCCCCTTCGACTCGGTCCTCGCTTCGCTCGGGCCTTCGCTCAGGATGACCGGTTGAGCTTGGATGACCGGAGCAGAGGCCACGTCAATGACCGGCGGCACGTACGCGACCGCCGGCGCGGTGCCGAGGTACGAGAGCATCACGTCGCGCTGCGCGGCGACCATCTCGCGCACGCCGCGCAGGTACTCGATCACGACGGCGTCGCGATCGACAGGAGTCTTGGACGGCGGCATCGCGATGACCTCCGGACGAGCAGCACGAACGACCACGGGCGCGGGCGCAGGAGGACGCGGCACCGAAGGCGCGGCCGCAGGAGCCTGTGCGACCGCGCCCTCGGGCACCGCGCGGTGACCGTTGACCAACCAGATCTGCTGCGGCTTGGTCGCGCCCTTCGGCTCGAGCTCGACGATCTCGGCGTCGCGCTCGACGAACAGCGCCGCCGCGTCGACGTCGACGCCGGCGACCGCGAGGGTCGCGAGCGCGCGCAGGAGCTGGCGCACCGACGAGCCGCCGCCGGCGTCGCACGCGACCGCGACGTGCGCGCGGTCGCCGAGGATCTCGCCGACCAGCCGCGTGAGCACCTGGCCCGGCCCGCACTCGACGAAGATCCGCGCGCCCGCGGCGTACATCGCCTCGATCTCCTGCGCGAACGCGACCGGCGACGCGACCTGCGCCGCGAGCAGCTCGCGGATCCGACCGTGCGCGTACGGTTGCGCGGTGACGTTCGAGTAGACCGGCACGCGCGGCGCCGCGATCGGCAGCACCGCGAGCGTCGACGCCAACGCGTCGCGAGCACCCGCGACGATCGGGCTGTGGAACGCGCACGCGACCGGGATCCGCTTCGCGGTGAAGCCCGCGCTCGCGAGCTCCGGCGCGAGCGCCTCGATCGCCGCGGTCGCGCCGGAGAGCACGCACTGCGACGGCGAGTTGTGGTTCGCGACCACGACGCCGGCGTCGGACGGCACCAACGGCGCGATCTGATCCGCGCGCGCCGCGACCGCGAGCATCGTGCCGGGATCGCCGCCGCGCGCCGCGTCCAGGATGTGCACGCCGCGCGCTTCGCTGAGCGGCAGGAGATCCTCTTCGCGGATCGCGCCCGCGATCGCGAGCGCGGCGAGCTCGCCGTAGCTGTGGCCCGCGATCAGATCCGGCTCGACGCCGAAGTCTTTCAAGACGCTCGCGACCGCGAGATCCGCGACGCCGAGCGCCGGTTGCGCGACGCGCGTGTCGGTGAGCGCCGCGAGCTGCGCGCCGCGTTCCTCGTCGGTGAAGACCGCCGGCGGGAAGATCCGATCGCGCCACTTCGCGCCCAGCTCGAGGTACTTCGCGAGCCGCGGGAACGCGAGGAACAGCTCCGCGAGCATGCCGGGCTTCTGCGAGCCCTGGCCCGGGCACAGGAACGCGACCTGGCCGCGCGCGCCGCCGGCGACGAACACGCCGCGCCGATCCGCGCGCAGCTCGCGCGCCGCGTAGAGCTTCGTGCGCAGATCGTCGAGATCGTCGGCGACGACCGCGATCTGCACCGGCCCGCTGCCGGTCGCGCACACGGTGCGCGCGAGATCGCGGAGGCGTTGATCGCGCAGCGACCCGAGCACGCGCTCGACCGCGCTCGCCGCGGCCGCCGGCGTCTCGCCGCGGAACAAGAACAGCTCGCTCGACCACGTCTCCGCCGACGCGCGCGGCGCACCGGCGTGCGACGCCAAGACCGCGTGGAAGTTCGTGCCGCCGAAGCCGAACGCGCTGACCGCGGCGACGCGCGCACCATCGCGATCCGGAGCCCACGGCCGCGCCGCATCCAAGAACCGGAACGGCGACTGCTCGCGCTTCCACGCCGGGTTCGGCGTCTTCAGGTTGTTGGTCGGCGGCAAGACGCCGTGATGGATCGACAGCGCGGCCTTGATCAGACCGGCCATGCCCGCGGCGCACTTGGTGTGCCCGATCTGCGACTTCACGCTGCCCAGCACGCACGCGCCCGGCGCCGCGCCCGCGCGCGTGAAGACGTCCGTGAGCGTGCCGAGCTCGGTGCGATCGCCCACGACGGTGCCGGTGCCGTGCGCCTCGACGAGCCCGACCTGCGCGGGCGACACGCCGGCCTGCGCGTACGCGCGCTCGAGCGCGCGGATCTGACCTTCCTTGCGCGGCGCGGTGAGGCCGAGGCTCTTGCCGTCGGACGCGCCGGCGACGGCCTTGATCACCGCGTAGATGCGATCGCCGTCGCGCTCGGCGTCGGCGAGGCGCTTGAGCACGACGCACGCGACGCCTTCGCCGAGCACGATGCCGTCGGCGTTCGCGTCGAACGTGTGGCACTGGCCCGTCGTCGACAGCGCGTGCACGCTCGAGAACAGGAGGTAGTCGTTGATGCTGTTGTGCAGATCGGCGCCGCCGCACAGCACCATGTCGCTGGTGCCGAGCGCGAGCTCCTTGACCGCGAGATCGACCGCGGCGAGCGACGACGCGCACGCCGCATCGACGGTGTAGTTGGTGCCGCCGAGATCGAGGCGGTTCGCGATGCGCCCGGCGATCACGTTCGAGAGCACGCCGGGGAAGCTGTCCTCGGTGAGCGAAGGCAGCGCCGCGTCGAGCGACGCCGGCAGCGGCCCGACGAAGTGCGGGTACATCGCGCGGAAGCCGTACGCCGTCGACAGATCGGTGCCGGCCTCGGCGCCGAAGATCACCGACGTGCGGCCGCGATCGAAGCTGCGATCGCCGTAGCCCGAGTCGTCGAGCGCGCGCTTCGCGATCTCGAGCGAGAGCAGCTGGACCGGCTCGATCGACGCGAGCGACTTGGGCGGGATGCCGTACGCGAGCGGATCGAAGCGGACGTCGTCGAGGAAGCCGCCCCACTTGCACGGCGTCTTCTTGCCCGCGTTCGCGCCGACCGCGTTCGGATCGTAGTACTCGTCGACGCTCCAACGCTCCGGCGGCACCTCGCGGATCGCGTTCTTGCCGGCGACGATGTTGGTCCAGAACGCCTCGGTGTCGGGCGCGCCCGGGAAGATCGCGGCGAGGCCGACGATCGCCACGTCGACCGCCTTCGCGATTTCGGGCTCGCGCGAGGCCGCTTTGAAAAATCGACGCGATCCTTCACTCACGTCTTCGTGCAAGGCCGCGATCGACACGACCTCGCGCCGCAGGGCCGCGACCTGCCCGATCATGTACATGCCCTCGGCGCGCTGCACGCGATCGTCGACCTGCTCGATCGTGCCGCCGTCGCGGCGCAGGCCCTTCGCGGCGATGCGCAGGCGCCCCAGGTTGAGCTGCTCGAGCGCGGCCCACCGCTCCTTCGCGGGCAGGCCCTCCTGCTCGAGCCGATCCGCCTCGGACGCGAACGCGGTCGCGAAGGCGGTGTCCGCGCAGCGCGTCGCGTGACCGGGCGCGGTCTCGAGGAGGACCGTGCGATCGCACGCGAGCGCCTCTTCCTGGAAGCCCGGCTGGATCGCGCCCGCCGCGACCGCCTCGTGCGTGAACAGGTACGCGGTGCCCATCAGCACGCCGACCTTCGCGCCGCGCGCGGCGAGCGGAGCCGCCATCGCCGCGACCATCGCCGCGGAGCGCGCGTCGTGCACGCCGCCGGCGAACAAGACGCTCACGTCACCGGCGTGCGGCGACGCGAGGAGGCGATCGATCTGCGCTTCCCACAGCGCGAAGCTCGAGCGCGGGCCGACGTGGCCGCCGCACTCGCGCCCCTCGAAGACGAAGCGGCGCGCGCCGTCCTTCAAGAAGAGCTCGAGCAGGCCCGGCGACGGCACGTGCAGATACGCCGGCGTGCCCGCGGCCTCGAGCGGCGCCGCCTGCGACGGGCGGCCGCCCGCGATCAACGCGACCGGCGGCGGGATCTCGCGCATCACCGCGAGCTGCGCCTCGCGCACCTCCGCCGGCACGAAGCCGAGGATGCCGACGCCCCACGGACGATCGCCGAGCAGCGCGCGCGTCTCCTCGAGCAGCGCGCGCGTCTCGATCCCGCTCATCAGCGTGAGCGCGAGGAACGGCAGCCCGCCGCCCTCGGCGACCGCGAGCGCGAACGCGGCGCGATCGCTGACGCGCGACATCGGCCCCTGCGCGATCGGATACGTGAGCCCGTGCTGCGCGGCGAGCGGCGCGCCGGGCGCGAGCGGCTCGAGCGACGCGGCGAGCGCGAGGTGCTCGTCGACTTCCTTGCGGAGCGCGCGCACGACGCCGCCCGCGGTCTTGTAGCGATCGGCGAACGCGCGCGCGAACGCGGCCTCTTGTCCGAGCGGGAGGATCTGCGCGAGCGAGTCTCCCCCGCACCGCGCGCGCAGATCCTCACCAGAGATCGAGGTCATCGAAGCGACCGGCAGATCGGGCCGCGTGTACACGCGATGCCCGCCGATCACGATCGTCTCGCTGCCGTCCATCGCGCCGATCGCCGCGCGCACCTCGGCGCCGAGCGACGACTCGCGCACGAGCGCGAGCTGCGAATCGATCACGACGCCGCGCGCGCCGCCGGCGACGCACGCGGCCGCGGTGTGCGCGCCGATGCCGCCCTGCACCCAGACCGGCGCGCCGAGCGCGACCAGCTGCTGCAACAGGACGAACGCGGTCTCTTCGCCGACCCGGCCGCCCGCCTCCGAGCCCTTCGCGATCAACCCGCGCGCGCCGGCTTCGATCGCGCGCCGCGCCTCTTCGATCGAGACGACCTGCGCGAGGACGATCCGATCGCGATAGGTCGCGACCTGATCCGCCGCGCAGATCACGATCTGCGCCGCCGCCGGAAGCTCGGCGGCGACTCCCTCGGGCACGCGCACGCCGAAATTCTTCACGCGCCGCGCGACCGAGCTCAGCGCGCGCGCGCGCGCCGCTTCGTCGCGTCCCAGATCGAGCACGCCGAGCGCGCCCGCTTCGCACAACGCCGCCGTCAGTCCGGGATCCGGACGCTCCAGCGGCGAGATGCCGATGACCAAACCGATCGCGTCGACAACCTGATCGTGCACGTCGTTCCCTCGAGCCGCGCGCACGGTAACAGCGCGTGAGGATTGGGCTCCACTGCCATTGCCTCACAGTGCGTCATGTACGAATCGTGCACGATCTTGTGCTTCGATTCCGGAGCCTTACTCGGGCCACATCGCGCGCGCGTCGCCGCCCGGGTCGAGGACGACTTCGGAGGTGAGATCGAGACGCATCGTCGCGCGCGCCGGTCGCTCGTAGCGAGGCCACGTCGGCAGCGCGCTCGCGTGTGGATCCTCGCCGCGGATGAAGGCGGCCCACGCGTCGTGCATCGCTCGCGCGAGCGGCCGCGCCGGCTCGATGCGATCCTCGCCGAGGAGGATCTTGCTCACCGGCAGATCGATCGCGTTCCACACGAACATCAGCTCGAGCGCGTGCGCGGCGCCGAGGCGCCCGCCGAAGCTGGTCGACTCGAAGTCGAACCGATACATCCAGACCGGCGCGTGCGCGCTCTGCGCCTCGGCGAGCCGGATCATCGGGATCCGGAACGAGACGTCGCCGATGAGATCGATCCACGCGCGATCGATCGAACGATGGTTCTTCGCGTAGACCGCGAGGACCTCGTCGACCCGCGGGCCGAGGTAGTCCTTCACGGCGTGCTCGAGCGGCGTCACGGCCGCGTCGCCGAGGAAGACCTCGAACAGCGTCCACTCGTCGCGGTT
>DATJIA010000180.1:0-7951 GCA_035493675.1 Kofleriaceae bacterium
CCCGGCTCGGTCGACTTCACGACCAGCTCGCGCTCGAGGTTGTGCTTGAAGACGATCTCGATGTCGCCGGGCAAGGTCGAGTCGGCGGTCTCGAGGGGCAAGAGATAGTCGCGCTCGGCGAGCGCGTAGACGAGATCGGCCATGCGACGCCGCGTGCGCTCGCCGTCGCCCCACTCGTAGTCGAGCGCGTCGTTGGCCGCGGTCTCCTCGAGCTCGAGCCGCGACAGCGCGATCACCGCCGACAGCCAGAACACGTTGCCGAACACCGCGGCCTTCTCGAGCAGATCGCGCTCGTCGCGCTCGAGCGCGGCGATGCGCGCCTCGATCGCTTCCTCGATCGAGATCGGAAGCTCCGCGGCGGCCGCGCGATCGGCGTCGAGCTTCCAGGTCGGGCCCGACGCGTCGATCGTGCCGTCGCCCAGGAACAGGCGCACCAGCTGCTCGAGGAAGTACGGGTTGCCGCCGGTCATCTCGACCGCGGCGTCGGCGATGTCCGCGGGGATCGTCCCGCACTTCGCGAGCAGGTTGCGGAACATCGTCTCGGCGTCGTCGGGCTCGAGGTTGCGCAGATCGATCCGCTCGTGATCGACCGCGCCCTGCCCCCAGCCCGGCGAGCGCACGAGCATCTCGGGCCGCGTCGACGCGAGGATCACGATCGGCGAGCCGCCGAGCCCCGACGCGAGCTCGCTGACGAGCGAGAGCGTCGCGTCGTCGGCCCACTGCAGATCGTCGAGCACCAAGACCAAGGGCGACTTCGACGCGTCGAGCTCGATGAAGCGGCGCAAGACGGTGCGCGCGATCTCGTCCTTCTGGCGCGGGCTCTCGGCGACGACCTTCAAGAAGGGCGACGGCGGGAAGTCGAGGCCGACGAAGCTGCCCAGGAAGTGCAGCGTCTCGACCTGGCCCTCGCCCATCACCTCCTTCACCTCGGCGGCGAAGCGCTGGTGCGCGATCGGATCGGCGTCGCCGGGCGCGAGCTGGAAGCGATCGCGCAAGAGGGTCGCGATCGCGGCGTAGCGCTCGCCGTCTTGGCGCGCACGCCCGTGATAGACGCGGATCGGCGACTTCACGCCGGCGACCAGCTCCGCGATCAAGCGCGACTTGCCGGTGCCCTGGTTGCCGACGACCGTGACGAGCTGCGGCGCCTGGAAGTCGACCGCGCGCGAGACGACGTCGCGCAAGACGCCGAGCGGTTGATCGCGACCGACGAGCGCGCTGCGCACGCCGCGCACGTCGAGGTGCAGCGATCCGGGATCGGTGTCGACGCGCACGAAGCGCTTGCGCTCGGCGACCTCCGGCGGTTGCGACGGCGCGGGCGGCGGTGCGGGCGGCGCCGACGCGGGCGGCATCACGATCGGCCCCGACGTCGTCGGCGCGAGCGGCGTCGCTGGGATCGCGGGCTGCGATTGGCGCGCGGGGATCGCCGGTTGCGATTGACGAGCCGGCGGCGTCGGCGGCGGCGCTGCCGTTGGTTTCGTAACCGGACGCGGCGGCGGCGTGCCGCCCGGCACCGCCGGCGCGGGCGCGGGCGGAAGCTTCGGCGGCGGCGCGATCCCCGTCGGTGCGGGCGGAAGCGGCGGCGCGGTCGCCGCGCGCTGCGGCGGCAACGTCGCCGGCTTGTCGCGCGCGATCGGCAGCGGCGGCAGCGGCGGGCGCGTCGCCGCGCGGATCGCCGCGGTGTCATCGGATCCTCCGGCGCTGCGCGCACGCGGCGCCGGAGGCGGCACGCCGGGCTGCGTCTTCTCCGTCTTCTCGACGCGTGTATCGTCAGTCGTCGCTGCGCTGTCGGGCGCAGGCGTCCCCGGTTCCGAGGGACCGCCCGACTGGGAAGCCATCGCGCAAACGTTACCGTCGTGTGGCTCGTCGCCGCAACTCGCATAGACAAGTGACGCCGTGTTCATGACAACGCGACCGACCCGGGTGTACGCTCTACACGGCTTCGCATGCGCCTCGCTTGGAGTGCCTTGCTTGCGCTCGCCCTGAGTGGCTGTCCGACAGTCGACCTCGGCGATCAGCCCCCCGATCCGGAAAAGTGCCTGCCGGACGTGCAGTACTTCCACGACAAGATCTGGCCCGAGTACTTGGCGCCGGCGGACGCGACCAAGAGCTGCGTCGCCAACGCCGGCTGCCACCAAGCGGCGAGCGGACGCTCCGCGCTCCGCCTGCAGACCAGCCCGCCCGACGACGCGCTGAACTATGCCGCCGCGACGCGCTTCCTCACCTGCTCCGATCCGATGGCGAGCCCGCTGCTGACGCGGCCGCTGATCGGCGGCGATCCGCACGGCGGCGGCGACGTCTTCACGACGACGAGCGATCCCGCGGTGCAGACGTTCCTCATGTGGTTCTCCCAGTGATGAAGCGCGCGATCCTAGTCCTGGTGCTCGTCGCCGCCGCGAAGACCGCGGCCGCCGACGCGTACCTGCGCGTGATCGCGCAGCGCGCGCCCGTGCACACCGGCCCCGCGTCGAGCTACCGCGAGATCTACTACGCGAAGCGCGGCGAGGTCTTCGAGGTGCTCGAGCGCGGCACGCGCGACTACTGGTTCAAGGTGCAGCTCGAGGACGGCACCACCGGCTGGATCCTCGGCGACATGGTCTACCCGTTCGAGGTCGGCGACGAAGAGGAGCCCGGCTTCTTCGGCTCGATCGGACGCGGCATCAAGCGCGCGATCCTCGGGCCGTCGCCGGTGCCGTACGCCAACGTCGAGGTCTCGTTCTCCGCCGGCCTGCTCGACAAGGAAGGCATGTACCTGGTGCGGCCCGCGTGGCTCGTCGATCCGTACTTCGCGATCGAGGGCTTCGCGGGCATCTCGCCGCGCGCGCAGAAGGACATCTTCCTGGGCGGCGTCGGCTGGACGCTGCGCATGGTGCCGGGCGCGGTGATCGATCCGTACGTCAACGCCGGCGTGGGCGCGGCGCACATCCGGCCCAAGGCCGACAACTTCGTCGATCCCGAGGAGACGCTGATGGCGCTGTCCGCGGGCGGAGGCTTCGAGATCACGTTCAAGAAGCAGATCACGTTGCGCCTCGACGCGCGCAACTGGACCCTCTTCGATCAGAACAAGTCGTCCAACGGACAGGAGTTCACCGGTGGCCTGGCGATTTTCTTCTAAGGTCTTGCTGATCGTGATGCTCGCCGGGTGCGGCCGCTACGCGGTGCGCGCGAGCGAGAAGGAGTACCTGGCCGATCAGACGATGGTCTTCGATCAGGATCCGCAGACGTCGTCGGCCGACGAGCACGTGATCTCCAACCGCGAAGGCGCGGGCGGGGGCAACGGCGCCGGCGGCGGAGGGTGCGGTTGCAACTGATCCGGACATCCGCGATCGCGCTCCTGCTCGCGCACGGGGCGGTCGCGTCCGCCGACGATCACGTCGAGACGACGACGACCTGGTACCAGGAGTCTCGACGCGGCGGCCACGGCGGCCTCACCGTGATCTCGCCGCAGTTCGATCTCGCGTTCGACCTCGGCTCGCACACCAACGTCGATCTCGGCTACGTCGCGGACGCGGTCACCGGCGCGACCGCGACCGTCTATCAGGTCGACGCCGTCTCGTCGGCGACGACCTTCAGCGACCTCCGCAACGAGGGCAAGCTCGGGCTCACCTTCAGCGGCCGGCGCTCGTCGCTGTCGATGGGCGCGACGCTCGGCGCCGAGCGCGACTACCTCTCGATCACCGCCGGCGGCGGCGGCTCGATCGATCTGCCCGGCAAGAACACGACGTTCGCGGTGCAGTACGCGCACAACTTCGATCAGGTCTGCGATCACGACAACGCGGACTCGACGCCGCTCGAGCGCCGCCCGCTGACCGGCGTCGAGGCGTGCAACAAGCAGAACGGCATCTTCGGCCAGGACGCGCCGGGCATGACGGTCTGGCACGACGTCTCGATCGACACCGCGCAGGCGACGCTCACGCAGAACCTGACGCCGACGATGAACCTGCAGCTCGCGCTGTGGGGCCAGATCATCCAGGGCTTCCAGTCCGACCCGTACCGCCGCGTCCAGGTCGGCTCCAACGAGCCGCAGGAGAACGATCCGCGCACGCGCGATCGCATCTCGCTCTCGCTCAAGTGGAACCGCTTCTTCCCCAAGCTGCACGCCGCGCTGCACGCGAACCTGCGCGGCTACTCGGACACGTGGGGCGTCGAGTCGGGCGCCGCGGAGATGTCGTGGTCGCAGTACTTCGGCGACAGCCTCTTGATCGATCTGCACGGCCGCATCTCGCAGCAGACCGCGGCGACCTTCTTCAAGGACGCCTTCTTCTACCAGACCGAGTCGACCGCGGGCTCGTACTTCACCGGCGACCGCGAGCTCTCGCCGGTCCGCAACATCATGGCCGGCGGCAAGCTCGTGATCGTCTCGACCGCCACCGACGAGCACAAGGTCTGGGGCGCCTTCGACCGCCTGCAGTTCAGCTTGAAGGGCGACCTGATCTCGCTCGACCAGCTCCCCGCCGACAAGACGCAGCTCAACCAGCTCGGGACCGACAACCAGTTCCTGACATCGGGCCTCTTGAACGCGTTCGTGCTGCAGCTGTCGCTGCTCGCCAGCTTCTGATCTAGCGCGCGCGCACGCGCCAGACGATCAGCGCCGCGATCCCCGCCACGACTCCACCCGCGATCAACCCCGCCGTCCACGGGTGCAGCCGCACCTGCAGCTTGGCGCGATCGTACGAGGCCGCGAGCCGATCCTCGGCGTGCGCGATCGCGTCCTTGACGTGCTGCTTGACGTCGACCTTCGCCCGCACCAGATCCTTCAGCTCGGCGAGGCTGCGCTCGAGATCGTGACGCGCGTCGTCGATCTGCATCTCGATCCTCTCGTGGTCTTCCATCGCCTTTGCCTTTCGTCAGTGGCGCAGCCCGCGGGCCACGTCGCGTGCGGTCAGCCGCGCCTCCGCCTTGAGCAGACCGAGGTTGGGCGACGCGTCGGTCTGGAGCCGCTTCGCGAAGCTCGCCGCCATCAGCCCGCCCAGCACGAAGTAGATCGCCGCGAAGATGATCAGCCGCAGCCAGAGCGGCTCGATCACCGGCGCGAGCGCGACGACCGCCGCGACGCAGAGCATGCCGAACCCGATCAGCGCGACGATCGCGCCGAGCAGGATCACCGCGGCGTCGGCGGCCGCGCTGCGCGCGACGTGGGTCAGCTCGAGCCGCGCGAGCTCGAGCTCGCCGCGCGCGATCGTCTTCACGTCGTCGCTGATGTGGTGGATGAGGTCGCCGAGGCGGCCGTCGCTGGTCGGGATGTGGGTCGCCATGATGATCCTCAGACCGTGTTGGAGTGGAGTCGCCCCTGCAGGCCGCGCCTCAGCGGACGACCGATGAGCGCCCGCGCCCATCCGGGCATCTCGGGCGGCGGCTCCTTCGCGAGGCGCCGCCACAGCGTATCGACGAGCTTCGTCGCCGCCGCGGCGGCCGCGGCCGACGCGATGGCGGCCAGCGCGGTCCACAAGAGCGTCTTCATGCCTCGCGTGAGAGCAAGGCATGTACCGCTTCACGTCCGCGGAATCTCGGCGCGCCTGCGTGCATCCGCGCACGCCTGTGTCAGCGCGCGACTGTCGTCAGTCGTCGTCGGCGACGCCCTGGGCGTCGATGCCGTACTTGCGTAAGAGCTTATGCAAATACTTTCGATCCATGTCCGCGTCGCGCGCAGCCTTGGAGATGTTGCCGTCGGCGCGCTTCAAGAGCCACGACAAGTAGCGGCGCTCGAAGACCTCGTTCCACTTCTCCTTGGTGTCGCGGAACGAGAGGCCCGGCTCGAACTCCATCGGCATCTCGCGCGACGCGCCCGAGCCGGCGCCACTCGAAGCCGCCGACGACCCGCGCCCCAGTCCGAGATCGCCGAGCGGCGCGACCAGCGCGCCCGGATCGCTGCCGAGCGCGAGCGCGCGCTCCATCACGTTGCGCAGCTCGCGCACGTTGCCCGGCCAGTCGTGGGCGAGCAGCGCCGCGCGCGCGCCGTCCGACAAGACCGGCGACCCCTGCCCTTCCGGCGTCAGCCGCTCGAGAAAGTAATCGATGAGCGGCGAGATGTCCTCGCGCCGGTCGCGCAAGGGCGGCGCGGTGATCGGCACGACGTTCAAGCGGAAGTAGAGGTCCTCGCGGAACTTGCCCTTCTCGACCTCGCTCCGCAGATCCTTGCGGGTCGCCGCGACCACGCGCAGATCGACCTTCAAGATCTTCGATCCGCCGACGCGCCGGAGCTCGCGCTGCTCGAGCACGCGCAAGAGCTTCGGCTGGAGATCGAGCGACAGCTCGCCCAATTCGTCGAGGAAGACGGTGCCGCCCGACGCGAGCTCGAACGCGCCCTGCCGCGCCGCGACCGCGCCGGTGAAGCTGCCCTTCTCGTGCCCGAACAGCTCGCTCTCGATCAGCGTGCCGGCGACCGCGCCGCAGTCGACGACGATGAACGGCGCGTCCTTGCGGCGCGACAGCTCGTGGATCGTCCGCGCGATCATGTCCTTGCCGGTGCCGGTCTCGCCCTCGATCAAGACCGTCGCGTCGGTCGGCGCGATGCGTTCGATCAAGCCGAAGATCTCGCGCATCGGCGCCGAGCGCCCGACCATCTCGCCGAGCCGCTCCTTCTCCGACGGCAGGATCTCGATGCGCTCCTCGAACGGCGTGAATTTCAGCTCGGTCGCGCCGGCGGCGAGCACCGAGCCGGCGCGGATGTAGGCTTCCTTGATCTCGGCGCCGTCGAGGAACGTGCCGTTCGTCGACTTCATGTCGCGCACCAGGTAGCCCTTGGCGTCGCGCACGATCTCGAAGTGCGTGCGCGAGACCGTCTCGTCGGAGATCACCAGATCGTTGTCGGGCGCCTTGCCGACCTTGAAGACGTCGCCGCTGATCACGAACTCGGTGCCACGTTGTGGGCCCTTGATCACGACCAGCTTCACGCGGCGGAGGTTCACCGTCGCGGGCTTCGCGTCACGGCGGATCCGCGTCCCCGAAAGGTGATCCACGGACCGATGCTATCACGCCGGATCGTTTGACCCATCGCAGCCAAGGCGAGTACCTTGGATCCGGTGCTGCGATCGATAGGGGCCATTGCGCTCGTCGTCGCGATGGCGACGGCTGCCCGCGCGCAGCCGGCGCCGGCCAAGCCGTCGGACGCGCCGCTGCCGTCGTGCCTCGACGAGACGATCCGCGACGAGCTCGGCCGCGAGCTCAAGCCGCGCGGCGTGCAGGAGCGCGACTTCCTCAAGAAGCACAAGCTCGAGCTGGTCGCGCACGGCGGCCTGTACTCGGGGGATCTCACCTCGTCGTCGTACGTCTACGGCGGCAGCCTCGCCTTCTTCTTCACCGAGGACTTCGGCATCGAGGGTCGCTTCGACGTCACCAACATGACGGTCGATCTCGACTCGCCGCTCGCGCAGTTCTTCGGCGAGGGCCACTTCAAGCCCGGCAAGGCGTACCTCGCGCTCGGCAACTTCGTCTGGTCGCCGATCCACGCGAAGATGAAGATCGGCGACGGCATCGTCCACGCGGATATCCTGCTCACCGCCGGCGCCGGCCGCTTGATCCACGACAGCGTGCAGGGCGTCACCTACGACGCCGGCCTGTCGCTCGATCTCTTCACGACCCACTGGCTCACGTTCCGCTTCGACGCGCGCGACGTGATGGCGGTGCAAGAGGCGGTGGCGGAGACGCGGTTCACCCACAACATCGTCGCGACCGCAGGGCTCGCGTTCTGGATCCCGCTGTGATGCGCGCGCTGATCGTCCTGATGTTGATCGCTCGCGCCGCGCACGCCGACGACGCGAGCAAGGTCGCGGTCCAGCGCACGACCGAGATGTGCGTCGATCAAGAGATCGCAGATCGCCTCGCGATCAAGCGCAAGCGGCGCGGCGCCGTCGATCGCCTGTTCGTGAAGCAGGGCCGCCACGAGCTGACGATCGCCGGCGGCTACTACAACTCGGACCTCTTCAGCGGCACGTACATCGTCGGCGGCGCGTAC
>DATJIA010000181.1:0-16981 GCA_035493675.1 Kofleriaceae bacterium
CCACACGAGCGGGATGCCGTCGTCGTTGCACGCGCGCGAGAACGCGCTGATCTTCGCGATGCCGGCGCGATAGAGGATGCCGCCGGGCCGCCGCTGGCCCGGATGCTCGGGATCTCCGACGAGGCCCTGCCGGTTGATCACGAAGCCGGCGTACAGACCGCCGACGCGTCCGATGCCGCAGATCATCTCCTCGCCGACCTCGGGCATGACCTCCCAGAACAGCGATTGATCGACGAGCCGTGCGAGGACCTGGTTCGCGTCGTACGACTCGCGGTGATCGGTCGGCAGGATCGCGGGCAGCTCGTGCGCGGCGAAGCGCGGATCGATCGGGCCGGCGTCGCCGCGGTAGAACGGCGCCGCGGAGCTGGGCAGGCGGCTCACCTCGCGCTTGATGCAGGCGAGCAGCGTCTCGTCGTCCGGAACTCGGACATCCGCGCAGCCGCTGCGGTGCACGTGCACTTCGGGGCCGCCGATGTCGAGCGACGTGATCTTCTGCGACTTGGCGCCTTTGATCAGCGCCGCGCCGGCGATCACCATGTACGCCTGCTCGGTCATGTACACGCGATCCGAGATGATCGGCATGTAGCCGCCGCCCGCGATGCAGTCGCCGAACACGCCCGCGATCTGCGGCACGCCGTGCGCCGAGAGCAGCGAGTTCATCTTGAAGATGTGGCCCGCGCCGCGCGCGCCCGGGAAGCTGCGCGACTGCTCGGGCAGGAACAGGCCGCTGCAATCGACGAGGTAGATCGTCGGCAGGCGCAGGCGCAGCGCCATCATCTGCGCGCGCTGGATCTTCTCCGGCGTGCGCGGCCACCACGCGCCGGAGGCGACCGTGTTGTCGTTCGCGATCACCATGCACCAGCGGCCCTCGATGCGCGCGAACGCGGTGACCACGCCCGCGCCCGGCGACCGCTGATCGCCCGGGAACACGTCGCCGTAGTTGACGAAGGTGCCGACCTCGAACGTGCGCGTGCCCGGATCGATCAAGCGCGCGAGCCGCTCGCGCGCGGTCAGCTTGCCCTTCTTGTGCACGCGCTCGACGTACGCCGCGCCCCACCCCGCCTCGACCTCTTGTCTCCGCGCGGCGAGCTTCTCTTCGAGCCCTGCGAGCGCCTCACGATGATCGGCCGCGACGCGCTCGTCGACGAGCTTTGCGAGCGGGTCCCCGAGCGGAACGAGCGGAACGAACGCCATGCGCGGCTAACCTATCATCGTCGGCGCAGCGTCTCTTCCAGGACCGGCAACATCTGACGATCCTTGAACCGAGTCGACGTACGCTTGATCTCGACGATCTTCGCGAGACTGAGCAGCCGGATCGAGTGGCCTGCGATCGTCAGTTCGATCGTATCCGGCAGCAACGCGTCGTAGTCGCGCTCACCCTCGATCGCTTCGAGCACGTCGATCGGGCCCCACGACGTCTGCAACAACGAATGCCCCGTACCGCGGAGGATCTCGACCGTAGGACGAAGGATATCGTCGCGACCTCTGTCGCGTGCGTCGAGGGCGAGCAGCGATGTGACGAGTCGTTGCAAATTCGCGTCGGTGCGCCGGTGCACGATATCCAGATCGTGCGTCGAGATCGCGGCGCCCTGCGCCACCGCAGCGAGGGCGCCGACGACGATCATCTCGACGCCGTCAGCGGCGAGGCGGCCGATCAGCGTTTCGAGCGACAGCATCGCGAAGCTCCTCGATCATGCGCTGAACGCGATCGTTCTGACGAATTCGCTCCGTCGGAGTCAGCTTGAGCATCTCGACGATCAACGTCTCGTCCACGTCTTCGCGCTCGGCCACGGACGCATCATACTCCTGACGTGATGCTCAGGCTCGCGGACGTCGCGGTGTTGGTCGCGGATCAAGACGAGGCGATGCGCTTCTACTGCGGCGTCCTCGGGTTCGAGGTCGTCGAGGATGCGTTCGTCGACGGCAAGCGATGGGTGAAGGTGCGCGGCGGCGGCGCGGGGCTCGTCCTGCGGACGGCGAAGACCGACGAGCAGCGCGCGCTGGTCGGCAAGCAGGCGGCGCGCGGCGTGTTCCTGTTCGTCGAGACCGACGACTTCGACGCGACCTACGCGCGGCTGCGCGGGCACGGGGTCGTCTTCGTCGAGGAGCCGCGGCACGAGCCGTACGGCACGGTCGTCGTGTTCCTCGATCCCTACGGCAACAAGATCGATCTCATCCAGCCGGCGATCCCGTAGTTACCGGTCGTTGCCCGCGGGCGAACGCGCGCGTCGATCGACTATCGACCGCATGAACCTGAAGACGATCGTCATCACGGCGGCGCTGTGCGGGCTCGGAGGAACGGCGATCGCGCAGGCGCCGGCGTACGGTCCTCCGGCGTACGGACCGCCGCCGCCCAACTACTACCAACCCGCGCCGCTCCAGCGCGAAGGCTTCACGATCGAGCTCGAGCTCGGCATCGGCGACACGTACCTCGCCGGCAACGATGGCTCGAGCGAATCGCACGGCAGCCTCGGCGGCCTCGACCTCGCGCTCGGCGGGTTCCTCAACAACGAGACGGCGCTGCTCTTCCGGATCTCGGGGACGACGTACGTCGTCGGCAGCGGCAGCGATCAGGTGAACGTCAGCAACGTGTTCGTCGGTCCGGCCGTGCAGTACTGGGCGGGCGAGCACGTGTTCGTCGGCGGCGGCATCGGCGGCGCGGTCCTCTCGGGTCAAGCGAGCAACGGCGATCACGCGTCGCTGCGCGGCTTCGGCGTCGAGGGGCGCGTCGGCTACGCGTTCTCCGAGGACAGCGTCAACGCGTGGCACGTCTCCGCCGAGCTGAACAACGGCTCGTACGACGGCGGCAACGCGACGAGCATCGCGTTCCTGATCGGCTGGCAGCACCTCTAGGCGGGCCAGCCGGGGATCGATCGCGTGTCGTAGTCGCCGCGGCGGAACGCGGGCGACGACAGGATCGCCTTGTGCAGCGGGATCGTCGTCGGGACGCCCTCGCAGACCAGCGCGTCGAGGGCGGCGAGCATGCGATCGATCGCCGCGTCGCGCGTTTCGCCGCGCGCGATCACCTTGCAGAGGAGCGAGTCGTAGAACGGCGGGACGACGTAGCCGGTCTCGACGTGGGTGTCGACGCGGACGTCTTGCATCTCCGGCGCGTGCCAGTTCGTGATCGCGCCGGGCGCGGGACGGAAGTCCTGCGAGGGATCCTCGGCGTTGATGCGGCACTCGATCGCGTGACCGTCGAACTTCACGTGATCGATCGGCAGAGGTCGGCCGGCGGCGACCTCGATCTGCGCGCGCACGAGGTCGAGCCCGGTGCGCATCTCGGTGACGGTGTGCTCGACCTGCAGCCGGCAGTTCATCTCCATGAAGCGGAGCGTGCCGCCGTCGAGCAACATCTCCATCGTGCCGGCGCCGACGTAGCCGATGCGCGCGGCCGCGGCGGCGGCGCGCTCGCACGTGCGCGCGCGCAGGTCGGCGTCGATCGCGGGCGACGGCGATTCCTCGACGAGCTTCTGGTGATGGCGTTGCACCGTGCAGTCGCGCTCGCCGAGGTGGACCGCGCGCCCGTACTTGTCGCCGAAGATCTGGATCTCGACGTGACGCCCGCCGGTGACGAGCTTCTCGAGGTAGAGGCCGTCGCCGCCGAACGCGGCGCGCGCTTCGGCCTGGGCTTCGGCGTACGCGCTCGCGATCTGACCGCGCGCGTTGGCGACGCGCATGCCGCGCCCGCCGCCGCCGCGCTCGGCCTTGAGCAAGATCGGATAGCCGACCTGATCGGCGATCGCGGCCGCTTCGTCGGCGTCGCGCAGGACGCCGTCGGAGCCGGGGATCACGTCGAGGCCGGCGGCGCGCATCGCGCGCTTCGCGGCGATCTTCGAGCCCATCAGCGCGGTGACGTGCGGCGGCGGCCCGATGAAGGTCACGCCGTGCTGCGCGCAGAGCGCGGCGAGCAGCGGGTTCTCGGACAGGAAGCCCCAGCCGGGGTGGAGCGCGGTGCAGCGCGTCTGCACCGCGGCCTGCACGACGCGCTCGGCGTCGAGGTAGCTCTGCGCGGCGCGCGCGGGCCCGAGCATCACGGTCTCGCGGCCGCGCGTGTACGGCGCGTCGGCGTCGGCGGCGGACACCGCGAACACGGGGACGATGCCCATCGCGTCGCACGCGCGCGCGACCCGCACGGCGACCTCGCCGCGGTTCGCGATCAGGATCCGGTGGAACGACGGTGGCGCCACGCGCGCACTATAGACGCGACGCCGCCACCGCGGCGAGGCCCGCGGCGACCGACGTGAGCTCCTCGCCGCCGACGAGCTTGTCGGCGCCGAACCGCGCCGCGAGCGTGCGGCGCACCGCGGTGACCTGCGACGACCCGCCGGTCGTGAAGACGCGATCGACGTGCGTCACCCCCGCGCGCTGCATCGCCTCGACCACCGCGCGATCGATCGCGTCGAGCTCCTCGGCGATCCAGCCGTCGAAGACGTCGCGCACGAGGCTCGCGGCGATGGCGAGCCGGGAGAAATCCAGCGCGGATCGATCCGAAGACGACAGCGCCACCTTCGACGCCTCGACGGCGGCGTGCAGCGGCAAGCCGAGATCGTCTTCGATCAGCGCGCACAGCTTGTCGATCGCGACGCGATCGCGCGCGCCCTGGCGGATGCGCTCGAGCAGCGCGACCGTGCTCGCGTCCTTGAGGAACGAGAGGTGATGCCAGCGGCGCAGCTTGTTGTAGATCCACGCGGGCACCGGCGCGTCGCCGCCCATCTCGACCTCGTAGCGCGTGCCGCGTCCGAGCTGCGGCGAGACGACCGCGTCGATGATGCGCGCGTCGAAGCTGTCGCCGGCGAGCGCGACACCCGACGACGCCAAGACGCGCGCGCGCCCGGGTCCGACCTCGACGACCGAGAAGTCGCTCGTGCCGCCGCCGAAGTCCGCGATCAGGACGAGCTCGTCGCGATCGAGCCGCTGCGCGTACGCGTGCGCGGCGGCGACCGGCTCGTACTCGAACGTCACGTCGGTCCAGCCCGCGGCTTCGAGCGCGGTCTTCATGCGCGCGATCGCGCGCGCGTCGTCGTCGTCGTCCTCGGCGCCCCAGTAGCGCACCGGCCGGCCGATCACCGCCTTGTCGCCGAGCGACACGCCCGCCGCCGCGCGCAGCTCCTTCAAGTAGCGCGCGACCAGATCCTCGACGCGCCAGCGCCGCCCGAAGATGAAGGTGTCGACGAACGACGCGCTCGCGAGGTGGCTCTTGATCGATTGCACGAGGCGGGCCTCGCCGACGTGGTCCGCGAAGCGCGCGATCGCCGGCGCGCCGGCGCTGATCTTGGGCGGCCCGTCGTCGGACGGCGGCTCGAAGCACAAGACCGTGCGCCAGTAGGTCGCGCCGCCGGGCAGCGCGATCACCTTCGCGTGCGCGCCGGGCGCGGCGATCGCGATCGCGCTGTTGGTCGTCCCGAAATCGATGCCGACCGCGAAGCTCGTCGTCATGCGCCCATCCTCGCGATCGCGCCGTTCTTTACAAGCTATCGACGGATCGCTAATCTCGGGGAGGTCCTAGGGATGAGAGGGAGCGCAGCCGTTGGCGGCCGCGATCTCGCAAGCCCGGTGGAGGCGATCGCGTTGCCCGCGCATCGCGGCCTCGGCGATCACCGCGCCGAAGCTCGAGCAGCGGCCCGGTGGACCGGCGGCGAGGTACGCGGGCACGCAGCCGGGCTCGAGCGCGCGCACCGCGTCTCGGATCATCGCGTCGGCGCCGAGCAGCGCGCGCCAGCGATCGCCGTCGTGGACGAAGACGACGTCGAGGCGCTCGCCGCCGATCCACGCGACCGCGCCCGGACGACCGACCGGGAAGATCCAGCGCACGCGGATCTGCGCGTCGGTGAGCGACGGATCGTCGGCGTACTGCGTCTGCGCGCGCACGTCACCGCGCAGCGACGCGAGGCGATCGGCGAGCGCGGGCGCCGCGGCGTCGAACGCGGCGGCGTAGTCGCGCCAGTGCGCGCGATAGGCGTCCATCACCTGCGCGTCCCAGAGCTCCTCGGACATCTTCCACGACGCGACGACGTCACGCGCGTGCGCGCGATCGATCGTCGTGATCATCGCCGCGAGGCCGTCGGGGCCGGGCCGCTCGCTCGGCGCCGCGCGGCCGCACGCGATCATCAGAACGCACAGGCTTGATAGACGTCGCATACGTGATCGGTGCAGGCGCCGCTCGCGCACTGCGTGGAGTCGACGCACGCGGTGCCGTTCGACAGCGGCGCGACGCACGTGCCGGTCGGCGTGCCGGTGACGTCGGTCGTGCACACGAGCCCGACGTCGCACTCGCCCGCGCCCGCGCAGGTCGCGCCGAGCGCGCCGCGCGTCGTGCAGTGATCGTCGGCGCCGCAGCGCAGGAAGTCGCCGCAGCCCGCGCCGGGCAGACACGGATCGCCGACGGCGGGCGCCGCGACGCACGCGCCGAGCTGCATCGGATCGGGGCGCGCGCACAAGAACGGGCCGAGGCATCGCGAGTCACACGGCGCGCCGAGGACGGTCGTGTCGACGCACATGCCGCTGCCGAGCGCCGCGCCGACGCACGCGCGCGCGCCGCACTGGCGATCGCGATCGCACGCCTCGCCCGGGCCCGCCGCGGCCACGCACGCGCCGATCGTGCCCATCGGCGACGGTTGGCACCAGAAGCCGTCGTCGCAATCCGCGTCGGCCCAACATCCGGAGCCCGCCTCGCCGCTCTCGCAGAGCAAGAAGCCGACCTCGGAGACGCAGTGCGCGCCGGGCACGCACGGGTTGGTCGAGCACGTCATGCCGACGGCGACGCGCGGCCGGCACGTGTTCTGTCCGCACGCCGGCGAGAAGACGTAGCCGTCGACGCAGTCGGCGTCGCCCGCGCACTCGTACGGATAGCCGCAGAAGTTGCCCGGCTGGACGAGGCCCGTGAACATCGCGCACTGATCGATCGGGATCGTGTTCGGCGCGAGCGAACGACACGGCGTCTGCGCGATCGCGGCGACGCACGCGCCCGCCGCGTCCGGATCGTACGCGGCGCGGTGGAACAGGAACGACGTGACCGCGGCCTGCTCGAGCGTGCGCGCGTCGATCGTGCTCGTGACCCGGGCATCGACCGCCCCGCAGTCGGTGTCGCCCAGCTGACCGTGTCCGCACGCGGCGAGCCGCGCGCACCACGCGCGATCGAGGCACCTGCCGAGATCCTCGATCGCGATCGGCGCGACGCACGGGTCCGTCGCGAGCGGAGCGTCCGGAAGCCGGACATTCGCGTCGAGGTGCGCGTCGGCCGGCCCGCTCGGCGCCGGCGTGCCGCACGCGATCAGCGCGACCGCCACCAGCGCATGCTTCACGCGGTCGCTTCCGATCCGGACGACGGACGACGGACGACGGACGACGGTTTCTCCGACGACGGACGCAGCCCGCACAAGACCTCGACCGCGACCGACGCCGCCGTCATGCCGAACACCGCCGGCACGAACGCCGCCGAGCCCTCGACGCGGTTGCGATGATCGCAGTCGTTGAGGCCGTTCTGGCCGCCGGGGCACACGCAGCGGAAGCCGTCGTCGTCGTACGCGAGCGCGTGCGGCGCGCGCGGCGGCTCCTCCGAGTAGATCGCGATCACGCCGACGTGCCGGGAGCAGTCGAGGCCGTGCTTGCGGCGGATCGTCTTGCGCAGATCGCGCGCGAACGGATCGATCTTGGTCTCGCTGAGATCGCCGGTGCGCACCTTGGTCGGATCGAGGCGCGCGGCCGCGCCCATCGACGACACCAGCCGGATCCGCTCGCGCAGACACGTGACGATCAGGTGCATCTTCGACGCGATGTGATCGATCGCGTCGATCACGAGATCGGGCTCGGGCGCGAGCAGCTTCGCGGAGGTCTCGGCGGTGTACGCGGCGTGGCGCGCCTCGATCACCGCGTCGGGGTTGACCGCGCGCAGCCGCTCGGCCATCACCTCGACCTTGGACTTGCCGAGCGTGCCCTTCACCGCGTGCAGCTGGCGGTTCACGTTGGTCACGCAGATCCGATCGTAGTCGACGAGGATCAGGCGGCCGACGCCGGTGCGCGCGAGCGCCTCGGCCGCGTGGCTGCCGACGCCGCCGACGCCGAAGATCGTGACGGTCGAGGCGGCGAGACGCGCGACGGCGTCGTCGCCGAGCAAGCGGGCGGTGCGATCGAAGCGGCGGTGGGTCACGGGATACTCCAGGCGCGGAAGATACGCTGCGCGTTGGCGGTCGTGATCGATTTGATCGCGTCGGGTGTGACGCCGCGCGCACGCGCGAGCCCGTCGATCACCGAGGCGACGAAGGCCGGCTCGCTGCGGCCGCCCCGGTGCGGCGCCGGCGCCTGGTCGGGCGCATCGGTCTCGGCGAGTAGGAGCTCGCCGGGGACCGCGCGCGCGGCCTCGATCGGCCGCCGCGCGTTGGCGTACGTGATGGGTCCGGCGAACGAGAAGGCGAAGCCGAGGTCGCGATAGATCGGAACCAGATCCGCGCCGCCGGAGTAGCTGTGCAAGACGCCGCCGACCTCGCGCGCGCCTTCGTCGCGCAGGATCGCCGGCGCGCGATCGTGCGCGCGGAAGACGTGGACCACGAGCGGCAGCCCCAGCGCGCGCGCGACCCGGATGTGGGCGCGGAAGATCCGCTCCTGCTCGTCCATCTCGGCGGTCGCGCCGTCGAGCCCGCACTCGCCGACCGCGACGAACCGCCCCTCGTGGGCCGCCAGCGCCGCCTCGAGCCTGCGGGGGGCGTCCCCGAAAAAGCACGAACGTTCGTTTTCTTCGAGGTCCGGGACGCACTGCGGGTGCACGCCCAGCGCGATCGCGACCCGCAGCCCGTCTCGGTCGCGCGCGAGCGCGAGGGTCGCGTCCCACGTCTTCGGCCGCACCGCCGGCACCAGGATGCCCCGCACGCCGGCGGCGCGCGCCCGCGCCAGCACGTCCTCGCGATCCGGATCGAAGCGCGGATCGTCGAGGTGGCAGTGCGTGTCGATCACGCGCGCGAGCTTAGCGCGAGCCCAGCGTACGGCGCAGCGCGGCCAACTTGTCCGGGTTCCGGACGACGAACACGTTGCCGATCCGCGTGACCCCGCCGTCGTCGACGATCTCGAACACGGTCGCGGCGACGACCTCGCCGCGCTCGAGCGTGAGCACCGCGGGCGCGCCGCCGATCCACGCGGGCATCGCCGCGTCGCCGCCGCTGTAGCGACCGTCGCGCATGCGCCCGTAGTAGCCGGCGAGGAACCGGCTCGCCCGATCCGGCCCGACCAGCACGTTGCGATGCGCCTTCGCCTTGCCGCCGTGATCCGGGATCACCTGCACGTCGTCGGTGAAGAGCTTCGCGAGGGCGTCGAGATCGCCCGACGCGAGCGCGCCCATGAACGCGGCGGCCATCGACGCCTGCGCCCCCGGCGTCGCCGGGAAGCGCTTGCGCCGCGCG
Source organism: Kofleriaceae bacterium (assembly GCA_035493675.1). Taxonomy (GTDB): domain Bacteria; phylum Myxococcota_A; class Polyangia; order Haliangiales; family Haliangiaceae; genus JAIOQA01. Next base: position 9,393 of record DATJIA010000181.1, read on the forward strand.
GCGACGTGCTCCTTCGCGCGGTGCATGAGCTGCCGGCACGCGCTCTCGCTGCGGCCGGTCGCCTCCGCGATCTCCGCGAAGTCGAAGTCGAGCACCTCGCGCAGCACGTAGACCGCGCGCTCGAGCGGCGACAGCGACTCGAGCAGCACGAGGAACGCCATCGACATCGACTCCAGCTCCGCGACGCGCTCCTCGCCGCGGGGAGGCTCCGTGATCATCGGCTCGGGCAGCCACGGCCCGACGTACTCCTCGCGCCGGCGCCGCGCCGACCGCACCTCGTCGAGACAGAGGCGCGTGACGATCGTCGCGAGCAGGGCGCGCGGCGAGCGCGCGTCGTCGATGTCGCGCGCGCGCAAGAACGCTTCTTGTAAGACGTCCTCGGCGTCGGCGGCCGTGCCGAGGATGCGATACGCGATCCCGAACAGATACGGTCGCTCGCGCTCGAGATCCTCAGGTGTCATGGTTCCAGCGGAGGCTCCCATGTCGACCCTCACCGTCAAAGATCTGATGCGCACCGAGGTGATCACGTTGACCCCGGGCACGACCCTGCAGGAGGCCCGCGCGAAAATGACCGACCTCGGCGTGCATCACCTGCCCGTCGTCGATCGCGAGCGGCACCTGATCGGGATCCTGTCGCAGCGCGATCTGACGCGCGCGCTCGAGCCCGCGCTCGCCGCGCAGGGCCTGCGCACGACGCTCGCGACCGGCGACGTGATGACGACCGATCTCGTCGTCGCGCACCCGGAGACGCCGGCCGCGATGGCCGTCGAGGCGATGATCGCGTGCAAGATCGGATCGGTGCCCGTCGTCGACGAAGCGAACCATCTGGTCGGCCTCGTCACCGAGACCGACTTCCTCGAGATCGCGCACGAGGCGCTGCTCGGCATCTCGCCGTCGCCGCGCGCGCATAGCTAGGTCAGCTCCAGGACCGCGGGGGCCGGCGGCAGCGCGAGCGCGCGCACCGATCGCGGCCAGCGATACGTGCCGGCCCACCGGCGCTCGAACCGCAACGATCCGATCACGAAGCGGCAGATCGCTTCCTTGATCATCGCCGCGGTGCGCGCGGTGTAGACGTGGCCGGTCGGCGCGTCGCGCGCGTCGGTCGCCTGCACGACCGCGCGGCGGCGGCCGAGGCTGATGCACTTGCCGAAGAAGCCGAAGCGCCACGGCCGCGCGTCGCGTTCGCGCAAGACGCGCGCGACGTTGTCGGCGGCGTGCGCGGCCATCGGCATCGCGGTCGCGCACGCCATGCGCGCGAACTCGAGCCCGCGCGGCGGCGACGCACCGTCGCCGCACGCCCACACGCCGCGCAGGCCGGGCACGGCCAGACGGTCATCGACGAGGATGCGCCCGTCGGCGGCGAGCGGCAGGCCGGAGGCGGCGGATCGCGCGGTGAAGCCGCCGGCCCAGATCGCGATCGACGCGCGCACGCGTTCATGCGCGTCGACGAGCACCGCGTCCGGCTCGACGCGCGTCACGCTCACACCCTCGCGCAGCTCGACGCCGAGCTCCGCCAGCGTCGCGCGCACGTACGCGCGCGCCTCGTCGGACAAGCCGGCGCCGAGCGTCTGCGCGACCATCGTCACGCGCAGCTCCGGCCGCGCCTCGGCGATCTCCGACGCGGTCTCGATCGCGGTCAGCCCGCCGCCGATCACCACGACCGGCGCGCCGGCGCCGAGCGTCGCGATCCGCTCGCGCGCCGCGAGCGCGCGCTCCAGCGTCGCGAGCCAACCCGCGTGCTCCGCCGCGCCCGGCGTGTCGAGCTCGATCCGCGATCCGAGCGCGACGATCAGCTGATCGTAGGGGATCGGCGGGATCGATCGATCCGCGAGGTCGATCGATCCGACCGAGACCCGCTCGACCCGCCCGCGCACGAGCTCGATCCGCCGCCGCAACAGCGACGCGAGCGGATAGCGCTTCCACGCGCGCCCGGCGATCACCTCGTGCAACCGCACGCGATGGACCAGATCCTCTCGATCGCTCACGAGCGTGACGCGCGCCGCGCGGCCCATGCGCCCCGCGACCCGATTCGCCGCCATCACGCCCGCGTATCCGCCGCCGAGCACCACGATGTTCGCCGTCATGCCCGAGAGACGAGACAGCTAGCCGCCGCGTGACATCCCCTGCGCGCTCTCGCGCTCGCGCCGCACGACGTCGTCCAGGGTCATGCCCTCGCGCGGGGTGAACGTCTCGTCGGTGGCGTCGGCGCGCCGGATGCGATCGCTGCGGAACGCGCGGAGATCCTTGCGCAGCCGGCAATACGCCGACACCAACCACCACGCGCCGAGCCGCACCAGCCCGAGCGGCTCGATGTCGCGCGCGGTCGACTCGCCGCGCGCGAGCCCGTCGTATTCGATGTGCACGACGCGCCGATCGTGGATCGCCTCGAGCAAGACGCCGAGCGGCCCGTGCGATCGCTGATCCTCGCCCGGCAGGATCACGGTCCGCCGATGATCCGACAAGCGCCGCACCGCCTCGGGCGGCAAGCCGGCCTCGAGCTTCGCGAGCGCCGACTGCAGGTGCGTCGCCATCGAGTCGCGCGCCGACGCGCCGAACACGCGCGCCGCGAGCACGAGCGCCTCGGCCTCGTCGGGCTCGAAGCCGAGCGGGCGCAGCTGCGCGGCGGCGGGGATCGTGTAGCCGTCGCCGGCGGTGCCGACGACCGGGAAGCCCGCCTCCTCGAGCGACGCCATGTCGCGATAGATCGTCCGCAGGCTGACGCCGAAATGCGCGGCGAGCTCCTCCGCGCGCAACCGGCGCCTCGCGGACAACAAGAGCGCCATCGACACGATCCGCGTCAACCGCTTCACGGTCCGATGCTCGCACGAGGGCGCAGCGCGCACGAGGCGATCGATCCACGTCACCAGGGCGTGCAGATCTCGACGAGCGCGCCGTCGCAATCGCGCACGTACGCGACGATCTGCCCCCACGGCTTCTTCACGGGCGCCTTGTGCGCGACCGCGCCGGCCTCGACCGCGCGCGCGTACATCGCGTCGACGTCGTCGGTGATGAACCCGATCTCGCACGCGGCCGGCTTGGCGCGCGGCCGCGACGGCGTGAACTCGCCGGCGCTCGACGACGCGAGCGTCTCGCTCACGAACCCGAGCGGCACCTCACCGCTCATCTCGCCGTACCCGTCGACGATCGTCTTGCGCTTCATCCCGAACGCGCGCTCGTAGAACGCGACCTTCTTCTCGACGTCGGGCGTGTAGAGGATGCAGAAGCCGAGCTTCGTCATGCGCACCACGCTGCGCGCCTGCGATGACAACCGATTGTCAGCATGTGGCGAGCAGGCGCACTGGCGCGCGATGTCACGCGCGCGCCGCGCGAACCCTACGCGTTCGCACGACGTGGATGGGGAACGCATGTTGCTCGGCCCAAGAGTCATGGACACCCCCATGGAAATCGCCGAGACCACGATCCGCGCGTTCACGCATCCGCCGAAGCGCTGGCGTAGCTGGGCGCTGTGGTCGTCGTTCCTGGTGCCCGCGGCGGTCGGCTACGCATTCGGCCGACGGTCGCGTCCGATCGGGCTCGCGGCCGGCCTCGGCGGCGCGGCGGCGCTCGCGCTCGTGCGCTGGCAGATGGCGCGGTGGTTCACCGATCAGCCGCCGTACGAGGTCGAGCGTCGCATCGGCGCGATCGAGATCCGGCGCTACCCGTCGCAGCTCGCGGTGCGCACGCGGATCGACACGCCCGATCTGCGCCGCGCGCTCGATCGCGGCTTCGAGCGCCTGCTCGCGTACATCGTCGGCGCGAACCAATGGGCCGAGCGCTTCCCGATGTACTCACCCGTGACGACCGAGAGCGAGCGCCTCACGCCCGAGGCCATGCCGGGCGAGAGTCGCGATCCGGCGTTCACGATGTCGTTTGTCTTGCCGCCGGGGCGGCTCCTGTCCGAGCTACCGCGCCCGAAAGACGCGCGCGTGCAGCTCCACGAGCACGCCTCGCGCCGCGTCGCCGCGCTCTCGTTCGCGGGCCGCTTCACGCGCGAGCACATCGGCAAGGCCGCGCGCGAGCTGCTCGCCCGCGTCGACGAAGCCGGCTTCACGACCCGCGGCCCGGTCTCGTTCGCGGCCTACGACGGCCCGACGACCCTGCCCTTCTTGCGTCGCAACGAAGTCTGGGTCGAGATCGTCGAGCCGCACTGATCAGAAGCGGTAGGCGACGCCCGCGGCGAGGTACGCGTAGTCGGTGGCGAAGTTGGTGTCGAGCTCCATCGGCGTCGGGTGGAGCGGCGTCGCCTCGGACATCTCGGTCGTGTGCTGGAATCCGCGCTGGTAGCCCAACGTGCCGAGGAGCCAGAGGCGATCGCCGAGCGAGTAGCCGAGCGTGCCCGCGAAGTCGACGGTGAGGCCGCTCGGATCCGGCCAGCCCGCGTCCGACGGAAAGAAGACGTGCGAGTAGTCGGGCGAGACGACGAACTGCACGTCGAGCTCGCGCACCGGGTGCACGTGGAACGTGAGCTTCGGGCCGACGATCAGCTCGGTCGCGCGGAAGTCACAGCAGGTCAGCTTCTCGTTCGCGATCACGCGCGTCGTGAAGCCGACCTCGAGGCCGCCGTCGATCTCGTATCCGACCGAGCCTGCCAACGCCCACGCGGTGTCGGAGTCGAACGAGATCTCGCCCTGGTTGCCCGAGTACAGCATCGTGCCGTACGGCATCCACGCCGCCTCGACGGTGCTCACCCAATGCTCCCTCGGCTGGAAGTCCTCGACCTCCGCATGGGCCACCCCGCAGAGCGCCGCGACAACGCCAATGCAGATCCCAATCTTCATGCGCCCTACGATGATCATCCGCCTCCGCGCGTACGTGGGCAAACGTGGGCGAAAAAAGTATGCGCCGGCGCCGAGCCCGGGAGGGAGAATCGGATCATGCGCCAGCTCTATCTCCTCGCTGCCGTCCTGGTCGTGGGTTGCGGCGCAGCGCCGCCCGCGCCCGTGGTCCATCCCGCTGCCGTCGCGATCTCGCCGCAAGACGCGGCCGCCGTCGCGCGCCAGGTGATCGATGCCCGCTACGGCGTCGACCCCGGCGCCGGCAGTGATCGCATCATCGTGGGCCGCGCCGAGTGGCTGAACGACGCGCAGTGGATCGCCCGGCGCTGGGAGCGCGGGATGATCGTGCGCACGTTCAACCCCGAGGGCTGGTTCCGCGTGGTCGCGGTCGTCGAGAACCCGCGCCCGGGTGAGGTCGCGGTCCGCGTGATCGGCCTCGCCGCCAACGGCGACGAGCGCTTCGACGGCCTCGAGCAGTACATCGTCAGCGGCGATCCGCGCATGCCGCGCTGGGCGGACAACCGGGTCGCGGTCCTGCAGCTCGTGATCAACAAGAAGCTGCACGACCTTCACTGAAGACCAGCCGCCGCCCGGGCGCATCCCAACACGGTCCGCTGCGCATTGCGATGCGCCGCGGTTCGTGATTAGGTCCGCGCACCGAGGACGGTATGAGCTGGTTCATCGCATACGTTCGCTCCTCGATCGGCGCCAAGACGATCATGGCCGTCACCGGCCTGCTGATGGTCTTGTTCGCGATCGTGCACATGGTCGGTCACCTGCAGATGTTCGGTGGCCAGGACATGTACAACGCCTACGCGCATTTCCTGCAGTCGCTGTGGGAAGTGAAGTGGCCGGTGCGCGCCGGGCTGCTCGGCGTGTTCGTCGTGCACATCGCGTCGGCGTTGCGCTTGGTCTGGCTGAACAAGCAGGCGCGGCCCGTCGCCTACAAGGTCTACCGACCGAAGAGCGCGAACCTCGCCGGCCGCACGATGGCGTGGACGGGGATCGTGATCCTCGCGTTCATCGTCTTCCACCTCGTGCACTTCACGTTCGGGCTCGTCGGCCACGAGCACTACGTGCTGCGCGATCCGCTCGATCACCCCGACGTCTACTCGAACTTCGTCTACAGCTTCCAGAACCCGATCGTCTACGCGACGTACTTCGTCGCGATCCTCTTGCTCTCGATCCACCTCTCGCACGGCGCGTCGGCGTGGCTGCAGTCGCTCGGCCTCCGCCACCCGAAGTATCCGTGGACCGACAAGATCGGGCCCGTGCTCACGTGGACGCTGTTCGTCGGCTACATGCTGCCGCCGACCGCCTGCCTCCTGAACATCATCAAGCTGCCGGGAGCCTGAGAAGTATGAACCTCGACGCGCGTGTCCCGTCCGGTCCCATCGAGAAGAAGTGGGAGCGGTCGAAGTTCGAGATGAAGCTGGTCAACCCGGCGAACAAGCGCAAGTACAAGATCATCGTGATCGGCTCGGGGCTCGCCGGCGGCGCCGCCGCGTCGACGCTCGCCGAGCTCGGCTACGACGTCGCGTGCTTCTGCTTCCAGGACTCGCCGCGCCGCGCGCACTCGATCGCCGCGCAGGGCGGCATCAACGCCGCGAAGAACTACCAGAACGACGGCGACTCGGTGTACCGGCTCTTCTACGACACCGTGAAGGGCGGCGACTTCCGCGCCCGCGAGTCCAACGTCCACCGGCTCGCCGAGGTCTCGGTCGACATCATCGATCAATGCGCCGCGATGGGCGTGCCGTTCGCGCGCGAGTACGGCGGCACGCTCGCCAACCGCAGCTTCGGCGGCGCGCAGGTGTCGCGCACGTTCTACGCCCGCGGCCAGACCGGCCAGCAGCTCCTGCTCGGCGTCTACGCCGCCCTGGCCCGCCAGATCGGCGCCGGCAAGGTCCGCATGTTCCCGCGCAGCGAGATGCTCGACCTCGTCGTCGACAACGGACGCGCGGTCGGCATCGTGGTTCGCGACCTCGTGACCGGCGCGATCACGTCGCACGCCGCGCACGCCGTCATCCTCGCGACCGGCGGCTACGGCAACGCGTTCTACCTGTCGACCAACGCCAAGCTCTGCAACGTCACCGCGACCTACCGCGCATACAAGCGCGGCGCCGGGTTCGCCAATCCGTGCTTCACCCAGATCCATCCGACCTGCATCCCGGTCGCCGGCGACTACCAGTCCAAGCTCACCCTGATGTCCGAGTCGCTGCGCAACGACGGCCGGGTCTGGGTCCCGAAGTCGCGCGATGACGTCGCCAGGCACCCCGACCAGATCCCCGAGGACGCGCGCGACTACTACCTCGAGCGCAAGTACCCGAGCTTCGGCCACCTGTCGCCGCGCGACATCGCGAGCCGCGCCGCCAAGGAGCAGTGCGACGAGGGCCGCGGCGTCGGGCCGGGCGGCCGCGGCGTCTACCTCGACTTCAGCGACGCGATCCGCCGCGACGGCGAGGACAAGATCCGCGAGAAGTACGGGAACCTGTTCGACATGTACGAGCGCATCACCGGCGAGAACCCGTACCGGGTGCCGATGCGCATCTACCCCGCCGTGCACTATACCATGGGCGGGCTCTGGGTCGACTACAACCTGATGAGCACCATTCCCGGACTGCACGTGGCGGGCGAGGCGAACTTCTCGGACCACGGCGCGAACCGCCTCGGCGCATCGGCCCTGATGCAAGGCCTGGCCGACGGGTACTTCGTGCTGCCGTACACGATCACCCACTGGCTCGCCGGGCAGAAGCCGGGCGTCACCCCGCTCGACCACGCCGAGTTCAAGCGGACGGCTGACGAGGCGAACGA
>DATJIA010000182.1:0-22702 GCA_035493675.1 Kofleriaceae bacterium
CTCGCGATCTTGATGCTGATCGCCGCGTGCGGAGACGACGTCACGCTCGCGCCCGACGCGCAGCCCATCGCGTGCGCCGCGACCTTCCACGGCAACTTCGAGGAGCTCACGCGTTCGCCCGATCGCTGCGCGCGCCTCGACATGCACGACGGCGACTGGTTCGCGGAGGTCGCGATCCCCGCGCGCGCGATCGACGCGCCGTTCACGATCGAGCTCGATCTCGGACCGACCGCGGGCGCGGTCGTGTCGTGGAGCGCGCTCGCGACCCAGCGCATCGGCAACGGCGCGTGCATCTACCGCGCCGGCTCCGACGCCACGCCGCGCGGCGCGCTCGACCTCACGCTCGACACGATCGCGCTCGACACGCGCACGATCCACGGCTCGCTCGATCTGACCACGTACGTGCTGACGTCACCGGGCACCGACTGCGGCGACGGTGATACCGAGACCTTGCACGTCGACTTCTAGACAAGCCGGTTGATCTCGCGACCTTGCAGGGCATCCTCAGCGGCTTACCGGGCCTCACGGAGGTCACCTGAAAAGGGTGATATCGGCGCGAAGCCTGTTCGCGTTACCATTTCATCACTTTGGGAGAAGACGACAAGGAGCGACGGGTCGTACGCGCGCGCCCGCCGCGCAACGCGCCGGCAGCCGAGAGGCCGCCGGACAAGCCGTCGGAGTTCGCGACCGGAAGCTCGGTCTTCGGCCGCGGCATGCCGGAGGGCGTGAAGACCGCGATGCGCGAGATGCGCGCGATCCATCGCGACGAGAGCGCGTCGATCCCGTTCGGCCAGCACACGCTGACGGTCGAGCAGCGCTACGGCTTGATCGTGCTCGTGCTGCCCGACGGATCGCGCGCGACCGGCACGCCCGAGCAGGCGGCCGAGCTCGCCCGCGTGCTCGCTAGTCTGACGAAAGCACCTCGCGAACCTTGAGCAGGAGCGCGTCGGGCTCGAGCGGCTTCTGGATGAACGGAAGCGGCGGCACCATCGCGTCGCCCGTGTAGCCCGACATGAAGAGCACCCGCATCGCGGGGCGGATCGGCGCGAGCCGCTCCGCGAGCTGGCGGCCGCTCATGCGCGGCATGACGACGTCGGTGAGCAAGAGCTCGATCGGCCCGTCGTGCTGCTCGCAGATCAAGAGCGCATCGCCGGCGTTGGTCGCTTCGAGCACGGTGTAGCCGTGGGTGCGGAGGATCGTGCACACGAGGTCGCGGACCTGATCGTCGTCCTCGGCGATCAGGATCGTCTCGGTGCCGCGCAGCGCGGGGCGCGCGGTCTGCGGCGCGCGCTCGTCGGGGAGCGGCGCCGCGTGGCGCGGTAGATAGATCTCGAACGCGGTGCCCTTGCCGACCGCGCTCTCGACGAAGATCTTGCCGCCCGACTGCTCGACGATGCCCATCACCGTCGACAGGCCGAGGCCGGTGCCCTTGCCCGCCTCCTTGGTCGTGAAGAACGGCTCGAAGATGTGCGAGAGCGTCTCCTCGTCCATGCCCTCGCCGGTGTCGCGCACGGTCATGCGCACGTAGCGATCCGGCTCGATCCCGACGCCGGTCTCGATCGTGATGCGCCCGCCGCGCGGCATCGCGTCGCGCGCGTTGACGACCAGGTTCAAGATCACCTGCTCGATCTGTCCCGGATCGACGTAGACCGGATCGACCGGCGCCGGCGTGACGAGCGCGAGCTCGACGTCCTCGCCGATCGTGCGGCGGATCATGTTGCTCATGCCGGCGACGACCTGCGCGAGATCGACGACGCTGGGCTGCAGCACTTGGCGGCGGCTGAACGCGAGGAGCTGGCGCGTCAGCTCGGCGGCGCGATGGCCGGCGCGCACCATCTCGCCGATGTCCTTCGCGCGCGGATCGTCGGCGGGCAGCCTGCGCACGAGCATCGTGCCGTAGCTGATGATCACGGTGAGCAGGTTGTTGAAGTCGTGCGCGATGCCGCCGGCGAGCCGGCCGACCGCCTCCATCTTCTGCGAGTGACGCAGCTGTTGCTCGGCGGAGCGCAGCGCCTGCTCGGCACGCTCGCGCTCGCTGCGCTCGCGACGCTCGTCGGTGATGTCGCGGAACACGAGCACGACGCCGCGCAGCGTGCCGCCGTCGCGGATCGGCGCGCCGCTGTCGGCGATCGCGCGGGTCTCGCCGTGCCTCGAGATCAGCGCGGTGTGGTTCGCGAGCCCGACGACGACGCCGTCGCGCAGGACGCGCGCGACCGGGCTCTCGACCTGCTCGCCGGTCGCTTCGCTGACGATCCGGAAGATCTCGTCGAGGTGGCGCTCGCGCGCGTCGGCGATCGGCCAGCCGGTGAGGCGCTCGGCGACCGGGTTCATGCGCGTGACCAGGCCGGCTTCGTCGGTCGCGATCACGGCGTCGCCGATCGAGTCGAGCGTGGTCGCGAGATCTTCCTCGCGCTCGCGGACCGCGTGCTCGGCGGCGCGGCGCGCGACGTCGACGCGCGAGAGCGCCGACGCGGTCCACCACACGACGCCCGAGAACGCGAAGATGCTCGACGCGGCGAACAGCGCGGTCTCGTGCTCGACGTCGTAGAAGCCGAGCCGCTCGCCGCCGTAGAGGAGCCCGCCGGTGATCGAGGGCACGAGGATCGCCGCCGGCAACAAGCGGCGCGCCAGCGATCCCGCGGGGCCTTCCTGCGAGACGACCCGCATCAGCCCGCGCGCGGGCGCCGCGAACAAGATCGATCCGCAGCAGATCACGAGCGTCACCGCCGGGTGGAGCGCGACCTCCTCGTACTCGCCGATCGTGTACAGCGCGGGCACGCCGTACAGATTGCCGAGCAGCGCGATCATCGCGAGCGCGCCGGCCGCGAGCGCGAGCCACTCCGCCGGATAGAGCTCGCGGCGCAGCTTGGTGTCGAACGTCATCAGCGCGAAGCCGATCAAGACGAAGTTGGCGGCGGTCGCCGGCGACATGCGGCCGGGCGCGAGCGAGATCTCCTCGTCGGAGAACAGCAGCTCGTCGATGCCGAGATCGACGCCGGGCAGGTACTCGACGAGCGTCAGCGTGCCGATCAGCGACACGCCGCCCGACAGCGCGCGGCGCGCGCTCTGCGTGCGGTGCATGAGGAGCGCGGTGCCGGCGAGCACGCACGCGATCGCGGCGTTCGCCTTCATCGACGCGAACGACGGGTGCACGCGGCGCAGGATCGACACGTCGAACGCCCAGCCGGCGAGCACGACCACGCCGACCGCGGCGGTGATCACGCCGCCGACGCGCGCGGCGCGCTCGAGCGCGGCGACGACGCGCGGCGCGAGGACCGGCCCCGGCGCGGTGGCGGCGCGGCTCACGAGGTGCGCACCTTCTCGAGCAGCGCGAACAGCGCGTCGATGTCGAACGGCTTCTCGAGCCGCGGGTTGGGGACGCGCTCGAGGAAGTCGCGGCTCTCCGGCGTGAACGCGCCGCCGGTCAGGAACACGACCTTGCGCGCGAGCGCCGGCGCCACGCGCACCAGCTCCGCGAAGAACTCCATGCCCGTCATCTCCGGCATCATCAGATCACACAGGACGATGTCGAACGCGGCGCCGGCCTTCACGCGCGCGAGCGCGTCGGTCGCGCGCAGCTCCGCGACGACGTCGTGCTCCTCGCCGAGCAGCGTGCCGAGCGCGCGCGCGAGCGCCGGCTCGTCGTCGATCACGAGGATCTTCATTCGCGCGATCTCGCCGCGCGCGGGCTCGATCGGCGCCGCGCCGGCGGCGTGGCCCTCGAACGGCGGCAGGATCACGCGGAAGGTCGTGCCGCGTCCGACCTCGGTGTCGACGGTGATGTCGCCGCCCATGCTCTTGACGATCCCGCGCGAGATCGCGAGCCCGAGCCCGGTACCGACGCCGATCGGCTTGGTCGTGAAGAACGGATCGAAGATGTGGCCGAGCACCGACGGCGGGATCCCGACGCCGGTGTCGGAGACCTCGACGATGACCGCCCCCGACGCCGCGCGATAGGTCGCGACGCGGATCTGGTTGCGCTCGAGGCCGCCGTCGGGGATCGCCTGCAACGCGTTCACGATCAGGTTCAAGAACACCTGCGAGAGCCGCGCCGGGTTGCCCTGCACGCGCGGCACCTCGGCGAGCTGCACGATCGCGCGCGCGCGGTGGCGCATCTCGTTCTCCGCCATGTGCAGGCAGGTCGTCATCACGTCGCGCACGTCGATCGACGTCACGCTCTCCTGATCGGGGTGCGAGAGCAGGCGGAGATCGCGGACCAGCGCGCGGATGCGCGCGGTGCCGTCCTGCGCGTCGCCGAGCAGGCGGGTCAGCTCCGACGACGACAGGCGCGCGCCCGAGCCCGGCGTCCAGTCGGGCAGCTCGCGGCCGAGCACCGCGAGCGTCGTCTGCAGGTACGCGAGCGGGTTGTTGATCTCGTGCGCGACGCCGGCGGCGAGCATGCCGACCGAGGCCAGGCGATCCGACGCGGCGAGCCGCGTGACCATCGCGTGGCGCTCGGTGACGTCGCGCGCGAGCACGAGGTTCGCGGGCTGACCGTCGAACGCGAGGCGCACGCCCTCGATCTCGACGGCGACGACCCCGCCGTCGGCGCGCACCATCTCGCCCTCGGCGAGCGGCGTGTGCGCCGTGCCCGGCGCCTCCTCGAGCCACTTCGATCGCGTGCGCGCCGCCTCGGCGAAGCGCGGCGTGACGATCGAGAACGCCGGCCGCCCGACCAGGTGCGCCGCGTTCGGGTAGCCGAGCAGCTCGACCATCTTCGGGTTCACGTAGACGATCTTGTCGTCGCGGTTGACCAGGACCGCGATCGGGAGGTCCTCGATCAGCGCGCGGAAGTTCCGCTCGGAGGAGCGCAGCGCGGTGACGTCGTAGAAGCAGCCGATCATCTCGCGCGGCCGGCCGTCGTCGCCGCGCACGAGCACGAGCTCGTCGTGCATCCACCGGTAGCTGCCGTCGGCGTGGCGGAAGCGGTACTCGTGGACGTGACGCCCGTCCTCGAACGTGCGCGCGACGCCCTCGAGGATCGCGCTGCGCTCGTCGGGGTGGAGGCGATCGATCCAGAACGCCGGGTCGTCGATGAACTGCTGCGGCGTGTAGCCGAGCACGCCGACCACGTTGTCGCTCATGAAGGTGGCGCCGAACGGCGGCTCGGCCCTGCACGTGTAGACCAGCGCCGACGTCGCCGACAGCAGGTATTCGAGCCGGCGGTTGGCGACCTCGAGCGCCTCGCGCGCGCGCACGCGATCGGTGACGTCGCGGAAGCGCGAGATCAGGCCGCGCGTGATCGGATCGTCGAGGAGGTTGGTCACGCGCGACTCGAGCCAGCGCTCCTCGCCGCTGGTCGTGCGGAAGCGCGCCAGGAACAAGCGCGAGCCGCCGGGATCGCGCAAGAGCTCGGTGAAGGTCGCGCGTTGCCGCTCGACCTCCTCGGCGCTGCGGAAGTGGGCCACGCCGCTCTGGCCGATCATCTCGCCGGTCGGCACGCCGAGGATGCGCTCGAACGCGGGGCTGATGTACTCGACCCGGCCGGTGACGTCGCTGATCGCGAAGCCTTCGTCGTCGAGCTCGAGGAGCGGCGCGATGCGATCGAACGCGCGCCGCCCGACGCGGGTCGCCTGGATCAGCCAGCCGTCGCCGTCGGCGACGACCGCGGCCTCGATCTCGATCGATCCGATCGCCCACGCGCCGAGCCCGCGATCGCGGGCCGCGGCCTCGATCGCGCCGCGCGCGTCGCGGAGGTGCACGCCGGCGAGCTCGGTCCATCCGAACGCGCGGCGCGCCGCATCGTTCGCGGCGGTCACGCCCAGGGTCGCGCGATCGCACCACCAGGTTGCGATCGGGCTCGTGGTGAACGCCGCCATGAGCGCTGACCCCGACACGCGATGACGGTATCACCTTCGTGTCGCCAGCGCGGCGTGCAGTCGTGCCGAGTCGAGCGGCTTGTCGAGGATGGGGAGATTTGCCCCGGACAGGACCTCGCGGGCGTCGGCGTCGACGGGACCGCCGGTCAGGAAGATCATCGAGGACGCCAGCTCGGGCCACAGCGCGCGCACGCAGCGATACAGCTCCAGCCCCGACATCCCCGGCATCTGCAGATCCGAGAGCACGACGTCGTAGGCGGGGTTCGCCGACAACCGATCGAGCGCCTCGAGCGCGGAGCCCGCCTCGACGACCTCGTGCTCGTCGCGCAGCATCGCGCACGTGTGCGCGCACACCGACGGCTCGTCGTCGACGACGAGGATCCGCAGGCGATCGCCGGGCTCGGGCTCGCGGCGATCGATCACGAGCCGGTTCGGATCCGCGGGCGCGAGCCACACGCGGAAGGTCGAGCCCTCGCCGACGGCGCTGGTCACCGTGATCTCGCCGCCGAGCGCGCGCACGATGTTGTGGCTGATCGAGAGGCCGAGCCCGGTGCCCTGCCCCACCGGCTTGGTCGTGAAGAACGGCTCGAAGATGCGGCCGAGGACGTGCGGCGCGATGCCGGCGCCGGTGTCGCTGATCTCGACGACGACATGCCCCGCCGCGCTCGTGCGCGTCGCGACGCGGATCTCGTGCGACGCGCGATCGCCCTCGGGCACCGCTTGGATCGCGTTGGTCAAGAGGTTCAAGAAGACCTGGCCGAGCCGCTTCTCGTCGGCGATCACGAGCGGCACGGTGTCGTAGCTGGTCACCAACCGCGCGCGCTGCTCGAGATCGTGCGTCACGAGGTGCAGCGCCGACTCGAGCGATTGGCGCACGTCGATCGGCGCGGCGACGCGATCGTCGGCGCCGGCCGAGAACAAGCGGATGCCCTGGATGATGCCGCGGATGCGCTCGGCGCCGTCGACGGCGTCGCGCAAGAGGCGGCGCACGCGATCGAGGAGGTCGCGGTAGTCGGGCGCGTCGACGCGCTCGAGGTGACGGGTCGCGCCGGTCAAGCTGAGCAGGAGATACGTGAGCGGGTTGTTGACCTCGTGCGCGATGCCGGCGGCGAGCGTGCCGACCGCGAGCAGGCGCTCGTGCTCGGCGCTCGCGATCGCGTTCGAGCGGCGCGCGCGCGCGGCGAGCACGGTCTCGACCGACTGCACGATCTGATCGATCGGGAACGGCTTCTCGAGGAAGAGATCGGCGTCGATCGCGGCGGCCGCGGCGGTGTGGCTCGCCGAGATCGCGATCACCGGCGTCGTGCACAGCGTCGGATCGTGCTTCTGCTCGAGGCGGAACTGCCAGCCGTCCATGTTCGGCATGACGAGATCGAGGATCACCACCGACGGACGGAACGCGCGCATCTGGCGCAGGCCCTCTTGCCCGTCGACAGCCGCGACGACCTCGTAGCCCGCGTCCTCGAGAGTCTCGGCGAGAGCCTCCCGCAGATCACGGTCGTCGTCGACGATCAAGATGAGCGCTGATTGCACGTCTCCATCACGTCAGTGGGGACCTGGGATTCGATGGTTGCCACGATCTTGCGGAACGGCCGATGCAGCTCCTACGCCTCATGCGTTCCATCACTCTCTCCTCATTGTTGGTGCTCGTCGCATCGTCGAGCGCATTCGCAGGCGGCGGGAACCGTACGAACCATCACGTTCGCGCGAAGGCTGCGAAGACCTCGCTGGTCGTGACGTCCTCCGCGTTCCGCAACACCGAGGCGATCCCACGCGAGTACACGTGCGAGGGCGTGAACAAGACGCCGCCGATCGCGTGGTCGAAGGTGCCGTCGGGTACGCAGAGCTTCGCGATCCTCGTCGAGGATCCCGACGCGCCGAAGAAGACCTTCACGCACTGGCTCGTCACGGGCCTGCCGCCGTCGACGACCGAGGTGCAGCCGGGCGCGCCGCTGCCGAAGGAAGCGGCGGTCTCGTCGAACGACAAGGGCACCGAGGGCTACACCGGCCCGTGCCCGCCGTCGGGTCGCCACCGCTACATCTTCCACGTGTACGCGCTCGACATCCCCTTCGCGAAACAGCTCACCCGTAGCGAGCTCCTCACGCAGATCCGCGGGCACGTGATCGCCGAAGGCAAGGTCACCGGCACGTACCAGAAGGGCAAGTGACCGGCACGGGCGCCACGTCGCAAACGGTCGCAGGTGTGGCAACCGGCCACGCCTGCGATCGGTAGTACGGCGCACGGCGTACGCGAGCGCGGGCATCCGCGTTGCTACGACATGCGCTGTGGCCTTCTTCGCCGCGGGAGATCAGGTCGGTGACTGGGAGATCGTGCGACGCATCGGCGTCGGCGGGATGGGCGTGGTCTACGCGGCGCGACACGCGGTGATCGGCAAGCGCGCGGCGATCAAGGTCGTGCACACGCACTTCCGCGAGCGCAGGACGATCGTCGATCGCTTCGTGCAGGAGGCGCGCGTGGTCAACCTGATCGCGCACCCGTCGATCGTCGACATCTTCCAGCTCGGCTGGCTCGACGACGGCCGCGTCTACCTCGTCATGGAGTTCCTGATGGGGCGCTCGCTGACGCGGCGACGCAAGGACGGCCCGATCTCGACGTCGGAGTCGATCGCGCTGTTGTCGCAGCTGTGCTGCCCGCTGGCCGGCGCGCACGCGCACGGCGTCGTCCATCGCGATCTCAAGCCCGATAATATCTTCATCACCGAAGGCGGCCTGGCGCCGCGCGTGAAGCTGCTCGACTGGGGGCTGTGCGCGCTGCTGTCCGACGAGGAGCGCTCGATCCGCGAGGCCACGCGCGTCGGCACGCCGCGCTACATCGCGCCCGAGCAGGCCTGGGGCAATCCCGTCGACGAGCGCGCCGACATCTACTCGCTCGGCGTCGTCGCGTACGAGCTGATCCTCGGGCGCGCGCCGTTCGAGAGCGACGACGTCGAGGCGCTCGCGCACATGCACGCGTTCGATCCGCCGCCCCCGCCGCGCGCGCTGTGGCCGGAGATCCCGCGCGACCTCGAGTCGCTGCTGATCTCGATGCTCGAGAAGGATCCGGCGGATCGGCCGAGCCTCGGCGCGGTGCAGGCGACCTTGCTCGCGCTCGGTGGAACGCTCCCGGATCGATCGTCGCCGCTGTCCGACCTGCTAGCGTCGTAGGTGGATGCGGCCGGTGTCGCGCGCGACGCGCGCGCGGATCGCGCGCAGCTCCCACGCGATCTCCTCGGCGCCGGCGGGACGATCCATCGCGTCCTTGGCGAGGCACGTGCGGACCAGCGTGCCGAGCCGCGGCGGCGCGTCACCGCGGAGCTCGCACAGATCCGGCGCGGGATCGACGAGATGGCAGGCGAGCACCGACGCGACGTCGGCGCCCATGAACGGCGGCCGCCCGGCGAGCAACTCGAACGCCATCGCTCCGAACGAGTAGAAGTCGGCGCGGCACGCGCGGCCCGGCGCGAGCGCGCGATCGATCAGCTCCGGCGCCATGTACAGCGGAGTTCCGCAGGGATCGCGATCGCCGGCCATCACCTCGGGCACCATGATCCCGAGATCGACGAGCGCGACGCGCCCGCTCGCGCACAGGATCACGTTGCCCGGCTTGAGATCCAAGTGCGCGATCCCGGCCGCGTGCAGCGCGGTCAAGCCGTCGGCGATGCCGCACAGGATCGCGAGCGCCTCGTCGAGCTCGACCTCGCGATCGCGCATGTGATCGGCCAAGGTCGCGCCGTACAAGCGCTCCATCACCATGAACGGGACACCGCGATGCATGCCGACGCGGTGCACCGCGACGACGTTCGGGTGGTGCACCTGCGCGAGCGCCTGCGCCTCGCGGCGCAGCATCGCGCCGCCGTCGAGCGTGGTCTTGAGCGCGACCGGCCGCTGCAGCTCGCGATCATCCGCCGCATAGACCTGCCCCATGCCGCCGATGCCGAGGACGCCGCGCACGACGTAGGTGTCGGCGACGAGCTCGCCGAGCGCGAACGCCGGCACGGGGGGCGGTTCGAGGTCCGCGATCGTCGTGTCGCGCGCGAGCTCCATCATCGAGCGTTCGGAGTAGCAAGCCGCGCGCCACGCCGCCGGCGCAGCGCGAGCCCGATGACCACGATCACGATCGGCGCGGCGGCGCCGCCCGGCGCGCTCGAGTGACAGCCGCAGCCGTAGTACGTGTTCGGGTTGTCGCCGGGGCCGCCGTCGGGGCCGACCGCGCCGCCGCCGGTCCCGTGCAGCGGGATCGAGATCGGCGCCTGGTCGGTCGTGAAGTCGAGCGAAGCCATCACGCTGCCCTCGTGCTTCGCGGTGAACACGACCGACCACGTCTGCGAGCCGCCGACCGGGAGCGTCATCGACGCCGGGCCCTGCGCGGCGAACGCGCCGTCGGTGTCGCCGTCGATCAGGAACGACCCGATCTCGAGCGGGCTCGGGGAGCAGTTGACGATCGTCACGTCCTGCGGCGCGCCCGCGACCTCGACCGGCTGCTGCCCGAAGTCGATCATCTCGGGGTTCGCCGCGACGCGATCGCCGGCGCCCGCGATCGCCATCGGGATCATCGTGGTGCCGCCGGTCGCGAGATCGGTGACGGTCGTGAGCTGACCGCTGGCGTCGCCTTCGGGCGCGACGCCGACGATCGTCAGCGTCTGGGTCTGGCCGGCGGCGAGATCGAGCCCGTTGCCGGCGCCGCCGCTCGCGATCGAGAACGGCGCGCCGGTCACCGTCGTCGACGAGATGCGGATCATCGCGCTGCCGGTGTTCTCGATCATCACGTCCTGGGACGCGGACTGCCCGACGCACAGCGTGCCGAAGTCGAGCGTCTGCGGCGTGACCGCGTACGCGGCGACCTGGCCGTCACCCGACAGGTTCACGGTCAACGCGGTCTGCGCGTTCGCGTCGGTGAGGACGAGCTTGCCCATGTACGTCTGCTGCTCGGTCGGCGCGAACGTCACGTCGATCGCGAACGACGCGTTGGGCGCGAGCGCCTTCGGCAGCGCGACCTTCGGCGTGATCGCGAACCCGGCCTCGGCGACGGCGGCCGATTGCACGGTCACCGACGCGCCGCCGACGTTCTTGACCTCGATCGTCATCGTCTTCGGGTGATCGGTGCGCACCGCGCCGAACGAGAGCGGCGCCGGGTTGCCGACCAGCGATCCGACCGCGCCGGTGCACGCGAGGGAGACCGACTGCGTCGGGTTCGTCAGCGCGTCGCTGGTGAAGGTCGTCTGGCCGTTGTAGGTCGCGGTCGTCGTCGGCGTGCAGGTCATCTGCCAGGTCGCCGACGCGCCGGCGGCGATCGTGATCGGCGTCGGCGGGCCGCCGCGCCCGAACTGCGACGGCGACGTCGCGATCGAGCTGATCGTGAGCCCGAGCTCGCCCTGGTTCTGGATCGTGATCGGCACCGGGCCCGACTGCACGCCGACCGGGATGTTGCCGAAGTCGATCGAGCCGCCCGCGGGCTGCGTGATCACGAGGACGCCGGCGCCGCCGGTGCCCTTGAGCGCGATCGCGTAGTCGGGCGCGAGCGGATCGTCGGAGTGCACGACGAGGTTCGCGCTGCGCGGACCGCGCGCGGCCGGCGTGAACGTCACGGTGGCGTTGATCTTCTGCCCCGGGTTGATCGTGCAGCCGAGCGCGCAGATGTTCTCGGCGAAGTCGCCGGCGTTGGTGCCGGCGAGCGCGATCGAGCTGATGTGCAGCGCGACGTTGCCGTTGTTCATGACCGAGAACGGCGCGGTGCGCGCGGTGCCGACCCGCAGCGTGCCGAAGTCGATCGACGCGGGCGTCGCCGACACCGACGGCGCGAGCCCGGTGCAGCTGAGCGTGATCGAGCTCGGGCCGCTGTTCGCGTTCGACGTCGCGGTCAGGGTCGCGAGCCGCGAGCCGAACGCCGACGGCTTGCACGCGAGCATGATCGTGCGCGCGGTGCCCGACGGCGTGATCGAGAACGGCGCGCTGCAGGTCTGGCCGCTCGTGCAGCCGAGCGCGGCGTCGGCGAACGAGAAGTCGGCGGCGTTGGCGCCGGTGATCTTCAAGGCGCTGACGTCGAGCTGCATCGTGCCGGTGTCAGCGACGGTGAACGCGCCGTTCGCGGTGGCGCCGACGTTCGCGTTGCCGAACGAGACCGTCGACGGCGACATCGCGATCACCGCGCCGCCCGCGGTCGCGCCGCTGCCCGACAGCGGCAGCGCGAGCGGCGACATCGGATCGTTGCTCGGGATCTGCACGGTCGCCGACGCGTTGCCGGTCGCGGTCGGCGCGAAGTGGACGCCGAACATGATCGATCCGTTCGGCGGGATCATCGTGCCGGCCGCGGGCGCGCCGACCAGCGAGAACGGCGCGGCCGGCTGCGAGATCGCGCCGAGCGTCGCCGCGATCGTGCCGGTGTTGCGGATCGTGACGGTCTGATCGGCGCCGGTGCCGACGACGACCGGCCCGAACGCGACCGGGCTCGGCACCGCGCCGAGCGCCGCGACGCCGCCGCTGCCGACGACGTGGATCGTGTCGTTCTTGCCGTCGTTGTCGGTGACCGCGATCGTGCAGTCGTACGCGGTCGCCGAGGTCGGCTTGAACGCGACGTTCCACGTGCGCGTCGTGCTCGCCGGGATCGTGTCGGGCAAGGCCGGCGCCGGCGCGACCGTGAACGCGTCGCACGCGGTCGTCTGCGGCTTCGCGATGCTCGACACGGTGAGCGCGGTCATCGCGTCGGTGTTCGCCACCGACAGCGTCTTCGACGAGGTCTGCCCGACGGCGACGACGCCGAAGTCGAGCGGCGTCGGCGTGACGCTCAGCGACTGCGCGTTCGCGGTCGCGGCGGCGGCGGTCACGAACAACAAGGCGAAGACAGCGCGCATCAGAGTCGTCCCTGCAGCCCCACGATCGGCACGAACAACGTCGCCGCGTAGGACGGTTGTGGGTTGAAGAAGTGCTCGGCGCCGAGATCGACGAGCAAGGCGAGGTGCGAATCGAGGAAGAGCTCGAGGCCGCCGCCGCCGCGGATCGCGACGCGCGCGGCGTCGCCGCTCCAGATCACCGGGACGCCGGCCGACAGGAACGGACGCACGCGCTCGCCCGCGTGCAGGCGGAAGCCGCCGTACGCGCCGGGCACCACGTCCTGCGCGTCGTGCGAGATGATGCCGGAGATCTCGGTCTCGATCGGGCCGGCGTCGACCACGATGCCGAGCGCGACCGCGGCGCCGCGCAGACGCCCGTCGATGCGCGACGCGACCTGCACGCCCGCGGGCGCGACCGGCTCGCGGCGCGGCGCGACGACGACGACGCGATCTTCGTCGGGCGCGAGCAGCGGCTCGCGCACCGCGACGCGCGGCGGCATCGGCGGTACGCGATTCGCGCGCGGCGCGCTCTGCGTGACGATCGGCGGCTGCTCGTTCACCCACGCGGGCTCCGGCGTGGGCGTGGGCGCCGGCGCGGGCGCGACCGCGACCGGCGGCGCAGGCTTCGGCGCCGCCTCGGTCGCGCGCAGCGTGATCGTCACGTCCTCGTGCGAGCCCGGATGTCCGTCGACGGTGATCTCCTGCGTCGCGAGCCCCGGATGGCGGGCGCGCACGAGGTGCGTGCCGCCCTCGACGCGCGACTGCATGCGACCCGCGACCGGGATCCACGCGCCGTCGTCGATCGCGACGTCGGCGCCCGCCGGCGCGATGTCGATCACCAGCACGCACAGCTTCTTGTCGAGATCGCGCAGGAGCTTCTTCACCTCGGGCTTGGCGTCGGCGCCCGTCTCGTCGAGGTACTGCGCGTACGTGTTGGCGGCGTCGGCGAGCCGCCCCATGTCGCGCAACGTCGATCCGATGTCGAGCAGGATCTTCGGGCTCGGGTACGCGTCGTAGGCCGCGCGGAACTTGTCGAGCGCGTCGTCGTACTGCTTCTTCTCGAGCAGGTGGATGCCCTGCGTGACCAGCGCCTGCGCGCTGCGCTTCGAGCCGTCGGCGCGCGCGCTGCCCGCGATCGCGCAGACGATGAGTAGGCTAGATATCAGGTTCGAGCGGTGAGCCATTGGGGGAGCTCGTCGTCGTGGGTTTCGGGTGGTGCGCGCGCGCCGGCTTGCGATTCGCAGCGGCGTGCGACTTCGACGCAGGCGCAGCCGCAGGCTTCGGCGCAGGCGCCGGCGGCGCCGCTTCTTCGACCGCCGTCTCGGGCGGCGGCGCCGGCGGCGCCTCTTCGAACGACGTGTCGCTCGACGCGGCGACGACGCGCTCGTCTTCGATGACGTTCCGCATCGGTCCGGGCTGGCCGCGCTCGACCACGTGCGGGCGATCGAGATCCTTGCCCGCGTCGCGCACGCTGCGCACGAGCGCGAAGGTCACCATCGCCGCCGCGACCGACGCGGCGATCGCCGGCACGATCCACCAGCGGCGCGATCGCTTCTCGACCGGCGCGATCGAATCGAACACCGACGGCACGCGCGACGCGGGCACCGGCACCTCGCTGTCCGCGAACCACGCGTCGAGCGGACCGTCCACGACGGCGGCGCTCGGCGCGACCGGCGTGGTCACCGACGGCGACGGCGCGATCTGCGCGTCGTCGCGCAAGAGGATCGGCGCCGCCACCGCGCCCGCGATCGGCGCGAGCGCCTCGACGAGCTCGTCGGCGGTCTGCGTGCGCGTGCTCGGATCCTTCTCGAGCAGCGCCATCGTCACGCGCTCGAGCGCGGGCGACACCGCGGGCACGAGCTCGCGCAGCGGCCGCGGCTCCGAGTACAGGTGCATCGCGATCAGCTCGCCTTCGCCGTCGGCGACGAACGGCGGCCGGCCCGCGAGCATGTGATAGAGCACGCAGCCGAGCGAGTACAGATCCGCGCGCGCGTCGACCGCGCCCGCGCCACGCGCCTGCTCCGGCGACATGTACAAGGGCGTGCCCATCACCGCGCCGGTCCGCGTCTTCGACGCCTCGATGCCCTCGAGCTTCGCGATGCCGAAGTCGAGCACCTTCACGCGCTCGCCCGACGACGCGTCGGGATCCGGAACCAGGAACACGTTGTCGGGCTTCAAGTCGCGATGCACGACGCCCGCGGCGTGCGCCGACGCGAGCACGCCCGCGATCGATCGCGCGATCGCCGCGGCCTCTTGCTCGCCGAGCCGCCCGCGCCGGCGCAGCCGATGGGCGAGGCTGTGGCCGTCGAGGTGCTCCATCACGATGAAGGCACGACCGTCGGAGTGGTGACCGAAGTCGAAGACCTCGATCACGCCCGGGTGTCGGATCGCGCTGGCCGCGCGCGCCTCGTTGAAGAAGCGCGCGACCATCTCCTCGTGGTGCGAGAGGTCGGGGCGCAGGAGCTTGATGACGACCGACTTGCCGATCAGCATGTGCTCGGCGAGGTACACCGCGCCCATGCCGCCGCGATCGAGCACCTGCTTCACGCGGTAGCGACCGATCACGGTGCCGACGAGTCGATCGTCGATCGTCTGACGTTGCGCTGCATTCATCGAAGCTAAGTCCTGCCAGCTTCGAGTGCAGGCTGCGTGCCGCGCGGAGTCCGCGACTCATCACGATGCGAGATCAGCGCTTGTGTGCGCCTCGATCACGCGTGCGCGTGCGCCACATCAATCGGGCGCGGGACGGTTCCGCCGCGGGGCGGGCTTGTCGTCGGGGCGCTCCGTGTCGGCGCGCCCCATGCGCTCGCGCTCACGCTCGTCGGGCTGATGCTCTTCGGGCTTCGAGCGCGGGAACCGATCCTTCTGTTTGTCGTCCGGCATGAGCCAGGACGATTGCATCACCCGCTCCAGCGCTACTGCGGAGGAGCCGGAGGAGGAGGAGGCGGTGCGTCAGGTCCCGACGGAGGCGGGCCGCTCGGCGGACCCGGCGGATAGTTCGGATACGGCGACGTGTTGTTGTTGCGGTTCATCTCGTCGAGCTTGTTCTCGATGCGATCGAGCTGCTGCTTCTCCTTGCCGCCGGTCCACGCGAGGTGGACGAGGAAGTTGACGGTGTTGAAGCCGTCCGACGCGGAGTTGCCGCTGCCGTCGCTGAAGTTGTAGAGGTAGCGCGTGAACTCGACCGCGGGGCGGATGCTGAACGTCTCGCCGTGCAGATCGAAGCCGACCGCGCCGCCCGACGACACGAAGGTGCCGTTGAACTCGCCCGCGTCGCTCGAGTCGCTGCTCGCCGGCGAGAACTTCTCGCTCGCGCCGAACACGGCGACCGTGAAGTCGACGTTGTCGGCGAGCTCGTAGGTCAAGATCACCGGCAGGCGCACGTACACGCCCTGGATCAAGACGAACGCCTGCGCGCCGAGCGCCGGCGCGATCGCCATGTGCAGCTTGTCGTTGTGGAGGAAGCGATACTTGACGTCGCCCTCCATACCGAGCGCGCCGATCGACACGCGGCCGCCGACCTCGACGTTCTCCGCCATGCCGACGTGATAGGTGATCTCCGGGATGATGTTGGGCAAGACGATCGCGTCGCGCGACACGTTGCCCATCGAGTCGGTCGACGTCTTCTCGTACTGCGTGCCCGAGAAGGTCAGACCGAACTGCGACTCGCCCTTGTTGAGCGTCTTCGCCGAGTGGTAGTTGCCGGCCATCATGCAGCCGCCGGCGAGCGTGCCGGTCAGGATGGATATCAAAGCTATGCGTCGCATCCGCGATCCCCTTTCGTGGACGTGCCAGATGCGATGCTAACGCCTTTTCGTCCTACGCACGCATGGCTTCGACAGGAGAAACCCGTGAGGCGCGGATTGCCGGAACTAGCCCACCGATGAGACCCATGACCAGCGCGAACACCAGCGACCAGATGAACACACTCGGCGCCGCGTGGAAGCGAATGACGATCTCGCTGAACGTCTGGAAGTTCATCATCGGGAATGTGACGAAGCTCAACCCGAGCACCGCGATGCTGCCGATGACGCCGCCGGCGACCGCGAGCAGCAGCGCCTCGAACACGAACGAGAACAGGATCGAGAACCGGCCGAAGCCGAGGGCCCGCAGGGTCCCGATCTCACGCGAGCGATGCGCGACCGCCGCGTTCATCGTGATCGCGGCGCCGATCATCGCGGCGAGCGAGAACATGATCGCGAAGAACATGCCGATGAACTTCAAGAACGTGCCGATCTGCGCCGACTGATCGCGGTAGTAGTCGGCCTCGCGCTGCACCTTCGCCGCGAAGTCCTTGTTCGCGGTGCCCTCGATCTCGCGGCGGTACGCCTCGAAGTCCGACGCGCTGTTCAGGCGCACGCGCACCGACGACACGTTGCCGGTGCGGCCGAGCGTCTGGCCCATGAACTCGCGGTCGCACCAGACCTCGGAGTCGTACGACGAGCCGCCCGCGTCGAAGATGCCGACCACCGACAGCGGCCGATTGTGGCGCAGCTCGACGGTGCCTCCGATCTCGAAGCCCTTGAAGCGGCCCGCGATCGCCTTGCCGACGACGACCTCGTTGGTGCCCGGCTTCGGCGCGCGCCCGCTCGTGATCTTGACCTCCGGACGGAACGCGATCCCGTCCTCGGGGATGCCGCGGATCGTGACGTTCGAGACCTCTCCCGATCCGCCCTCGTGCGGCGCCATCACGACCTGCACGAGCTCACCGATCGCGCCGGCGCCCGCCGCTTGCGACACCTGCGGATGCGCGCGCAGCTTCGCGACCGCGTCCATCGGCAGGCCGCTGGAGAGCTCGTTGTCCGAGCCCTTGCGCAACACGATCACCGTGTCGGGGCGGCCGCTGGTCGCCATCGCGGCGTTGACGCCTTCGGTGAGCATGCGCGACGCCGCGAACACGAAGACGACCAGCGCGATGCCGAGCGCGGTGACGATCGTCGTCACCTTGCGGACCAGCAGGCTGCGGACGTTGTAGCTGACGGGCACCATTAGTCCAACCTCCGCAGGGCGTCGGTGACCTTGAGCTTCGACGCGCGATACGCGGGCAACGCTCCGGCGAAGATCCCGACGCCGATCGCCGCCACCATCGCGAGCCCCATCACGTAGGGCGGCGTCGAGAAGTACGGGAACCAGCCCGACATGTTCTCCTCGAGGAACGGGCCCATCACGCCGTTGATCAGGCCCGCCGTCATCGCCACGCCGATCAGGCCGCCGATCACCGCGATCAAGACCGACTCACCGACGATGAAGCCGACGATGTGCGCGGGCGGGAACCCGATCGCGCGCAGGACGCCGTACTCGTGCGTGCGCTCGCGGACGCTCATCGCGATCGCGTTCGCGAGCACGAGCATCAAGATCAACAGGATGCCGACCGACGCGTAGTCGAACGCGGTCAGGATCGCGGTGAATCCGCCCATGAACGAGAGCTGGAACGCGCGCTCGCTCATCGCCGAGGTCTGGTCGTCGTGATCCTCGAACTTGGCGTCGATGCTCTTCGCGATCTGCGCCGAGTGCGCGGCGTCGTCGATGCGCGCCAGGATCCAGCCGATCTTGTCCTTCATCGGCGGCGGTACGGCGTCCGAGTTGTTGAGGTAGTCCCACCGGAAGATGAAGCTGTTGCGATCGACGGTCTTGCGCAGCGGCTTGTAGATCCCGACGACCTTGAACTTCCAGTCGCCGGGATAGATGTCGCTCGCGATCGTGACGTCGTCGCCGGGCTTCACCTCGAACGTCTTCG
The DNA here is from genome assembly GCA_035493675.1 of Kofleriaceae bacterium. Lineage (GTDB taxonomy): Bacteria > Myxococcota_A > Polyangia > Haliangiales > Haliangiaceae > JAIOQA01. The sequence continues at coordinate 18,384 of DATJIA010000182.1, forward strand.
CGATCAGGTCGCCGAGGATCGCGCCGTTGGGCGTGTTCCTCCACTCCTCGAGCACTTTCGGATCGACCGACATCTCGTCCATCACGTCGAAGAACGAGTTCTGATCGGCGGCGAAGCCGGCGAAGAACGGGATGCGCTCCTTGGGATCCTTGGCGCCGAACCAGTTGGCCCAGGTCGCCTTGGTCACGCCGGGGGTCGCGCGGACCTCGTCGATGTACTTGTACGGCAGCTCCATCGTGATGGAGACCTTGTGGCGGATCGCGAGGCGATCCTGGGCCGCCTCCTCGGCGCCGCGGTTCCATTCGTAGATGACCGTGCGGATGATCGAGAAGATGAGGACCGCCAGCGCGATCGCGACCATCGTCAGGATCGTGCGGCCCTTGCGGCGGAACAGGTTCCGGCGCGCATAGGTCGCGATGTTCACAGGAGCGCTCCCTTGTCGAGCTTGCGCTGCACGGTCGCGACCTCCGCGGCGTGCGGGTCGTGCGTGACCATGAAGATCGTCTTGCCGAGCTCCTTGTTGAGCTTGGTCATCAGCGTCAGCACGTCGTCGGCGCTCTTGCGATCGAGATCGCCGGTCGGCTCGTCGGCGACGATGATCTTCGGGTCATTGACGATCGCGCGCGCGATCGCGACCCGCTGCTCCTGACCGCCCGACATCTGGCGCGGGTAGTGATCCATGCGGTCTTCGAGGCCGACGATGCGTAGCGCGGTCGCGACGCGCTTCTTGCGCTCGGCGCCCGACAACCCGGTCAACAACAACGGCAGCTCGACGTTCTGCGCCGCCGTGAGCACCGGGATCAGGTTGAACGACTGGAAGACGAAGCCGATCGTCTGCGATCGCCACTTCGCGAGCTCGCCGTCGGACATCTTGTCGAGCTGCGAGCCGGCGACGGAGACCGAGCCCCGCGACGGACGATCGAGCCCCGCGATGATGTTGAGCAAGGTCGACTTGCCCGAGCCCGACGGGCCCATCAGCGCCTCGAACGATCCGCTCGGGACGTCGAGGTCGAGGCTGTCGAGCACGGGGATGGGCTCCTTCCCGCGATAGAAGGTCTTGTTGATGCCCGCGAGCTTCACGATGGTTTCGCCGTTGCCAGCCATCACTTCTTCTCCTTGACCTTCTGTCCGTCCTTCAAGTCCGGCGGAGGCGAGAGGATCACCTTCGTCCCGGCGGGAATCTGGGTCTCGAGCACCTTGCCGTCGCCGACCGCCTCGCCGACCTTCACCGAGGTCTGGCGGACGTCGCCCTCGTCGTAGACGAAGATGACGTCGGCGCCGCCGCGCTGCACGACCGCGGCCGCGGGCACGACCAGCTTCGCGGGCGCGGTGTCCTTCTCGTCGAGCGCCTTCGACAAGAAGCTCACGCGCGCGGCCATGTCGGGCAAGACGAGCTTCGGGCGGCTGATGAACCTCACCTTGACCGGCACCGTCGCCTTCGACTTGTTGACGGTGTGGCCGATCTCCTTCACCTCGCCGCGGAAGCGCTCGGTCGAGTACGCGTCGAGCACGATCTCGCACGGCGACGGCGGGTTCTCGCTGACCTGCGAGAGGCGCGTCTCCGGCACGTCGACCTCGACGACCAGCGAGCTCATGTCGACGACCTCGACGACGCCGGGCGTGCCGAAGCCGGGCGACACGCCCTCGCCCACCTGCACGAGCTTCTTCACGACGGTGCCGCTGATCGGCGTGATGATCGTGTAGCTGCCGAGCTGGGTCTGGAGGCTCGCGACCTCGGCGTTGGCGGCGGCCGCGTCGGCCTGCGCGGCGCTGACCGCCGCGGTGAGCGAGTCGTACTTCGCCTGCAGATCGACGAGCACGGCCTTCGCGTCGACGCCGCTCTCGACCAGCGGCTTCTCGCGATCGATCTGCACCTTGATCTCGGTGAGCTGCGAGCGCGCGATCGCGACCTTCGAGTACGCGGCCGCCGCGCGCGACTTCGCCGCCGCGAGCGAGCTCTTGAAGTCGACGTCTTCCAGGCGCGCGACCTTGTCGCCCTGTTTGATCTCGGAGCCTTCGTCGACGTAGAGCTCGGCGATGCGGCCGGGCACCTTCGACGCGACGTTCGCGTACGAGAGCGCGACGACGTAACCGGTCGCGGTCAGCTGCACCGACGCCTGCGCCGGCGACACCATCTGGATCTCCCCGATCTGGATCTCCGGCGTCGTCAGCGCCGAGTGGACGCGCGGATAGATGACGAACCAGCCGACCGCACCGAGCGCGGCGAGCACGAGGACGACGACGATCCAAGACTTCGAGCGGGCCGGCGGCGGCGCGGCGCGATCGATCTTGAGCGACGCGAGGTCGCGTGAGAGCTGATCCGACTCCAAAGCCCGCCGAGCGTGGCCGAAGAAAAAGTGCGTGTAAAGTGACGCACCCATGTCGCAGCAGATCAGTGCCGATCTCCGGGTCGATCAATTCGGGATCGTGATCGACGAAAGTACGCGACGTCTCGACTTCCCGCGGGCGGAAGCCGACGGCGTCGAGGGAAGATCCGGCACAGTTCGGTACGGCGCGCGCGAGCTGGTGATGGACAAGCTGCGCGCGCGCTTGGACCGCATGCACTGGTCCGCGGAGGCCGGCTCCGCGGGTCCCGTGTATCTGCGCGATGACGAAGGTCGCGTCGAGCTGACGATCGATCGCGTCGAGATGCCGCGCGGGATGATGGTCGCGCGCGCGGCCGGCGGCGGCGTGGAGATCATCGCGCAGCACGCGTCGATGACCGACGTGAAGCTGCGCATCCCGAACCTCGGCGCGTTCCAACCGGTGGCGTCGTCCGCGCTCGCGCGCGCGGCCGAGGTCCCGCTGCGCCAGAGCCGCCTGCGGTTCTTGGACGGCGTGAACGGCAACATCGACGTGACGATCAAGGTGGAGCTCGATCTCCCGGTGATCGGCACGCGCTCGCTCGATCAGACGCTGCACATCCCCGTCATCGACGGCGGCATCGACTTCCGCGCGCTCGAGGACTCGCTCGACTGGCTCGAGGGACGCTTCCTCGATCTCGGCGTCGAGGATCGATCGCTCGTGCTCGCGTGGCGCGTGCCGATCTTCTCGCCGCGCACGAAGGAGCTGATCGCGTGGACGCTCGACGACGACGCCTACGCGATGGCGACCTTCGATCGCGTGCCGATCCGTTCGCTCACCGACTTCCGCACGCCGCAGAAGGACGAGCCGGATCCGGGCGCGAGCCAGAGCATGTCGAAACGAAAGTCGCGCCTCCGCAAGCTCTCGGTGGTCGGGCTCGACGCGAAGCTCTCGCTGGCGGCGCCGCGCTCGCTCGACGTCGCGGGCGGGACGTTGCTGTTCGGCGGCGACGACGCTCCCGGCGTGGTCGGGCTCGACATCCAAGGATCGCTGACGCACCCGCCCGCCCCGGGCTCGCTCCGCGGGAAGATCGGCCTGGTCGACGTCACCGCCAAGGACCTGCACTTCGGATCGGCGGTCGTCACGGTCGACCGTCTGCACCTCGGCGCGATCGAGGAGATCGAGCTGCTCTTCGATGGATTCCGACCGGTTGGTCTGACCTGCACGATCTCGCGCGCGACCGCGACCAACCTCTCGCTGCGGATCGGCGATCGATAGCGATCAGCCGTCCGGAAGCGATCAGGTGCTCGCCGCGCGAAGTGTGCGACAAACCAGGGTTCAAACCTGGGCATAGGACGTGAACAAAGGTCGATCATGGTTCACGCCTTCCCCCCGGTCCCCCACGCCTACGTCGATAATCCGACCGACCTGCTGTTCTCGGTCCTCGAGAGCGCCGAGGTCGGGGTCGTGGTCATCGACACCACCACGCGCCCGCTCTACATGAACGCCAGCGCGCGCCACCTGCTCGACAGCCCGCTCGGCCTCGTGCCCGAGTGGCTGACCGGAGCGCTCGCGCCCCTGCGCGAGCAGCTCGATCGGTCCTCGCAGGTGGTCGACCGCGTCAGCCACGGCGACGTGACGCTGCGCGTCCGCATGCGGTCGCTCGCGCGGCCGGGCGTCGCGCTGGTCGAGCTGTCGGTCGCGCAGGCCGCGGGTCAGCGCCAGATCGCGGAGCAGCTGTCGCGCTCGCTCGCGCTGACGATCAGCGACGCGCGCCTGCTCGCGCTGCTCTGGCGCGGCATGTCGAACGAGGAGATCGCGCAGAACCTCGCGGTCCGGACCGGCACGATCAAGTCGCGCCTGTTCCGCCTCTACCAGAAGCTCGGCGTGAAGAAGCGCCCCGCCGCCGTCCTGCGCGCCGCCGAGGTCCTCGGCGTGACGCAGACCGCTGCGCAGGCGTGATCCGTCGTCCGTCGTCCGTCGTCCGTCGTCTGTAACTGCACGTACCTGTCATC
>DATJIA010000183.1:0-12357 GCA_035493675.1 Kofleriaceae bacterium
TTCCGCACCTGGGGCGGGAAGCGGAAGGGCGCGGGCCGCAAGCGGGCGGGCGCGCCGCGCATGCCGCACGTCGCGCGGCCGAAGCTGTCGAGGCATCACCCTGTACACGTCACGATGCGCGTGCGCCCCGAGGTCGGGCAGCTTCGCCGGCGCCGCGCGTATCAGTGCGTGCAGTGGGTGCTGCTCCGCATGGCGCCGCGCGAGGACTTCCGCGTCGTGCAGGTCAGCATCCAGCGCACGCACCTGCACCTGATCGTCGAGGCGCGCGACGAGCGCGCGTTGTCGCGCGGCGTGCGGGCGTTCGAGATCTCCGCGGCGCGGCGCTTGAATCGGGCGTGCGGCCGCCGCGGCATCGTGTTCGGCGACCGCTATCACGCCGAGCAGCTGAAGACTCCACGCCAGGTGCGCAACGCGTACGCGTACGTGCTCAACAACTGGCGCAAGCATCGCGAGGATCGAGGCCGCCGGTGGCGCATCGATCCGTACTCGAGCGCGATCGCGTTCGACGGTTGGAAGGATCACGAGCGCCCGTTCCGATGGCCACGCGACTACGAGATCCTTCCGGTGAAGGTCGCGCGCTCGTGGCTGCTCACCGACGGTTGGCGCCGCCATGGACGCATCGATACGCGCGAACGGCCCGGGACGCGGGCTAGCGCGTGAACGAGCGCTGCTGGAAGCGCAGGCCGTCGAGGATCTGATCGACGCGCGCCTGCGAGAGGGCGCCGATGCGATCGCCGAGCTGCGATTTCGGCACGGCGTCGATCTGCGAAACGACGACGACGCTCTGCTGCGGCAAGTCGCCCTCGCCCGGATCGAGCAAGACGTTGCCGGGCTCGCTCGCCTTGTGCAGCTGCGAGCTCAGCGAGCAGACGATTACGGTCGGCACGCGCGAGTCGTTGAAGACGTCGTCTTGCACGACGACGTGCGGATGCGCCATCGACGAAGAAGCGATCCAGTAGAGCTCGCCGCGCCGGATCGGCGCGTTCACAGGAACGACTTCATGTACCCGGGATCCTCGACCGAGATCGCGGCCGCGGTCGGGCGAAGGGGCAAGAAGCTGTCCATCATGACCGCGAGCTCGTCCGTGCGCGTGGTGCCGATCGACTTCTCGTAGGCGCCGGGGTGCGGGCCGTGCGGGATGCCGCTCGGATGATGCGAGATCGATCCGGGGCCGACGCCGCGGCGCGAGGTGAAGTTGCCCGCGCAGTAGAAGATGATCTCGTCGCACGACGGCGACGAGTGCGGATACGGGCACGGGATCGCTTCGGGGTGGAAGTCGACGACGCGCGGTACGAAGCTGCAGATCAGCGCGCCGCGCGCGCCGAAGGTGCCGTGCCACGTCGGCGGCAGGTGCACGAGGCCCGCGCGCGGTTGGAAGCTCGAGATCGGGAACGCCCACGGATAGACCGTGCCGTCCCAGCCGACGACGTCGAGCGGCGAGTCGGGGAACGTGAAGCCGTGCCAGCGACCGTCGCGCTTGACGACCAAGGATCGAATCCCCTCGTCGGAGGGGCCCGTGAAGATCGTGCGGCGGAAGTCGCGATGCGAGTACGGCGCGTCCATGCGGAGCTGGCCGACCTCGTTGCGCCACTGCTGCAAGAGATGCAGGCCGCGCGTCTCGAACCACAGCCACGACTGCTCGCCGGCGTCGGGCACGAAGCGGTGCAACATGCCCGCGGGCACGAAGACGTAGTCGCCTTGCTCGAAGCGCAGATCGCCGAGCGGCGATCGCACGACGCCGGCGCCCGCGTGGACATACACGAGCTCGTCTCCGTCGGCGTTCACGACGTAGACGGGATCGGGCTCGGTCGGGTGCACGACGCCGACCGTGACGTCGGCGTTGAAGACCAGCGGCACGCGCGCGTCGATCTGCGCGCCCGCGCGCGGCGGCAGCTTCGGCGTGACGTAGTGACGCTTCGCGAGCGGACCGTCGTCGCCGGCGACCGGCGCCTCCCACCCGTGCGAGGCCGTGGCCGGCATGTGCAGGTGCGGCCGCCGCAGGTGATAGAGGATCGTGTACGGCCCTTCGAAGCCGTCGCGCGTGAAGCACTCCTCGTAGCGCAGCTCGCCGCCCTCGCCTCGCAAGGCGATGTGGTGCTTGCGCGGGATGTCACCGACGACGACGCGATCGAGCACGACTAGCCTCGCGCCTTGGTCTGCTCGCGCTCGATGCTCTCGAACAGCGCGCGGAAGTTGCCCGCGCCGAACCCGCGATCGCCCTTGCGCTGGATGATCTCGTAGAAGAACGGGCCCGCCTTGGGATCGTTGTAGAGGCCGGCCGACTCCTTCAAGAAGATCTGCAGCAGGTACGCGTGGTGGTGATCGCCGTCGAGGAGGATCTCGAGATCCTTCAAGACGCTGATGTCCTCGTCGATCGTGTCGATGCCGCTCTTCGCGATGCGCTCGGGCAACATCTCGTAGTACGAGCCCGGCGTCGGCATGAAGTGGATGCCGCGCGCGCGCATCTCGCGCACCGCCGGGATGATGTCCTTCACGGTGAGCGCGACGTGCTGCACGCCGTCGCCGCGCAGCTCCTCGTTGAAGATGTTGATCTGCGAGCTCTTGAAGAACGGTCGCGCCGGCTCGTTGTTCGCGAACTTCACGCCGGAGCGCGGCTCCCACATGACGATCGACTTGAGGCCCGAGCCGGTCTTGCGCGCGGGATCGACGTCTGACGTGTGGAACGAGACCTCCCACATCTGCTCGAAGCCGAGCACGTGCTCGAGCCAGAGCAGCATGGGCTTCATCGTCTGGAAGTTCGACGTGACGTGATCGATCTGATCGAAGCCGAACCGATTCGTGCCGCGGCCGGGCGCCGGCGTCACCGGTGCGGCGCCCGGATACAAGGACTTGAAGCCGCGCCGTTCGCGGAAGCGGAACGTGCAGTCGCCGAACGGCGTCGTGATCGAGAACTGGCGCAGCGTGCCGCCGTCGTCGGTGAACTCGGTGATCTCGTCGATCGCGGTGCCGCCGCGCTGCTCGATCAGCTCGAACGCGCGCTTCGCGTCCTCGACCTCGAAGACCAGCGTGCCGACGCCGTCGGGGTGCTTCTGGAGGAAGCGCCACGCGCGGCCGCCTTCGCCGAGCGGCTGCGAGCAGACGATGTTGATGTCGCCCGCCGAGAAGCACACCGAGCGCTGCTTGCTCGCCTTCTCGAGCTCCGGCGTCGAGCGCCACGTCTCGGCGAAGTCCATCAGGTCGACGTAGAACCGACGGCTGCGATCGAGATCGTAGACGTAGTAGTGGATGCCTTCGATGCGCTTGATACCGAGCGACTCGAGCGTCATGACATCTCTCCGATCAGGCGGCGCGCGCGTCGGGTTGGCGCGCGGGCAAGGCGTTGGCGAACGCGGGCAGCGCGTCGCATTCGTCCGAGATCCGGACGAGCGTGTCGAGGCCGTCGAGCGACGCGCCGAAGCGGCGCGCCGAGTGGATCTGCGGGACCAGACAGACGTCGGCGAGGGTCGGCTCGTCGCCGATGCAGTAGCGGCCCGCGGTGTCGGCGGCGAGCGCGGCGAACGCCTCGAGGCCGTGGCGGATGAAGTCGCGCGCCCACTGCGCGTCGTCGCCGCCGAGCTGCTTCACGCGCCTCGTCACCGACAGGTTCTGCAGCGGCTGGATGCCGGAGTTGACGATCTCGGCGAGCCCGCGCGCGCGCGCCCGCAAGTACGGATCCTTCGGCAGCAGCGCGCCGCCGTGCGTCTCCGACAGGTATTCGATGATCGGCAGCGACTGGGTCAGGAAGCGGCCCTCGTCGACGAGCTCGAGCGCGGGCACCTGCTGCATCGGGTTCTTCGCGCGGTACGCATCGCTCTTCTGCGTCGACGTGAGGATGTCGACGACGACGTACTCGTACTCGAGCCCGAGCAGCCCGAGCGCGATCCGCACGCGATGCGACGCCGACGAGCGCCAGTAGTTGTGCAAGCGCAGCTTCACGACGAACCTCCGGGAGCGACGACGCGTTGTTGGATCGATCCGAACGGCGAGCGGCCCGCGTCGTCGAACGCCTCGATCTCGATCGTGTCGCCGATCTTCATGAACGGCGTCTCGGGCTTGCCCTGCTCGATCGTCTCGATCATGCGGCGCTCGGCGAGGCACGACACGCCGCGCGCGCGATCCGCGTTCGACACCGTGCCGCTGCCGAGGATCGTGCCGGCGACGAACCGCCGCGTCTTCGCGACGTGCTGGATCAGATCGAAGAACGAGAAGTGCATCTCGGGGCCGGCGTCGCAGTCGCCGATCACCTGGCCGTTGTAGGTCGAGCGCACGCGCACGTACGCGCGGCCGTCTTTCCAGCCGGCGCCGAGCTCGTCGGGCGTGACCGCGAACGGCGAGAACGCGGTCGCCGGCTTCGACTGGAAGAAGCCGAAGCTCTTCGCGAGCTCGTTGGGCACGAGGTTGCGCAGCGTGACGTCGTTCGCGATCACGATCAGGCGCACGTACTCGGCGGCGTCGGCGGCGCGCGTGCCGAGCGGGACGTCGCCGAGGATCACGCAGACCTCGCTCTCGTAGTCGAGGCCCCACGCGGGATCGTGGAGCACGATCGGATCGCGCGGCGCGAGCAGGTCGCCGCTGCCGCCTTGATAGACGAGCGGATCGGTCTCGAGCGTCGGCGGCGGCTCGGCGCCGCGCGCCTTGCGGACGAGGATCACGTGGTTCAAGAACGCGGAGCCGTCGACCCACTCGAACGCGCGCGGCAGCGGCGCGGCGAGGCGCGCGGGATCGACCGGCACGCCTTCGATCGCGCCGCGATCGAGCGCGGCGGCGAGCGCGCGCAGCTGCGGCGCGGCTCGATCCCAATCGTCGAGCGCGGCTTGCATCGTGTGCCAGCGCGTCGCCGGCGTCGCGGTGGTGCCGTCCGATCGCACGACGAGCAGGCGGCCGTCGCGGGTTCCGTCGCGTAGCGTGGCGAGCTTCATGACGACGCGCGTACCCTAGCACGCCAGCGACTCCACGCTGAGGCGGCAGGGACGAGCATCGCCGTCGAGCCGAACCACACGATCAGCCAGCCGATGGGGGGCAGCGCGCCCTTCCACCCGAGCAAGGTCGGACCGGTCTCGACGAGAAAATACTGCGCGACGTAGACGAACAGCGACGTGCGCCCGAGCAGCGCGACGAGCTCGAGCGGGCGTATGCGCAGCGCGATCGTGAACATCACGAGCGTGCCTGCGAGATAGACCGGATAGAGCGTCGTCTCGTAATCGGGATACAGGAAGCGCGCGAGCTCGGGGTGATGCGTCAGGTGCGCGACGCGCCACAGCGCGACCATCGCGGCGCCGAGCCCGACCATCCACGCGGCGAGCTTCGTCGCGCGCCGCACGAAGGTCTCGGCGTCGGTCTCCGCGAACCATCCGCCGATCACCGAGCCGATCAGGAACATGCCGCCGAGCGGCAGCACGCCGTAGTCGGAGAGGAGCACGTGCTGCTGCAGCGGATCGACGCCGCACAAGAGCTCGCGCACCAGCCGCGTCGCGGGTCCGGGCGCTTCGTAGAGATCGAGCACCGCGTCGATCGCGATGATCAGGATGCCGGCGACCAGCCGCACGCGCGGCTTGATCGTCGGGATGATCGGCACGACGACGATGAACAAGAGCGCGAGGGTGTCGGTGATGAAGAGCGTGCGCAGCGCGTAGTCGGTCAGCGGCGCGTCGTTGGGGATGAACAGCGCGATCGACATCAGCGGGTGCGCGATCAAGAGCAGGCGCGCGGCCTGCACCAGGTAGCGACGCGTGACGCGCTCGTAGCGGTCGCGCTTCACGACCGCGAACCAGCCGACCAGGATGCCCGACACGGTCGTGAAGCCGACCGTGCCCGACAAGAGATAGCGGGTCGCGTGGAGCAGCGTGGTGTGCCCCGGCTCGATCACGAGCGTCGCGTGCGCGCCGACGATCAAGATCATCAGCGCGCCGCGGACGAGATCGATCGCGTCGATCCGCTGCGGCTTCATGCGACGTGTTTCGCCAGCCATCGCACGACCGGCGCCGCGGCCTTCGCTTGTTTGACGAGCCAACCCGCGAACGCGGGCTTGTGGATCATGCCGGCCGGGATGTCCGGGAATCCGACGATGAGCCCCTTGTGCCGCAGCAGCGCGGCGCGCGGATGATCGTTCTCGAACGGCTTGGGGACGCGCTGCAAGATCTCGTGGGCGTCGACCTCGAGCTTGGTCTTCGCGATCAGCGCGGCGATCTCCTTGCCGGTCTTGTCGGCGCCGACCAGCCGTCGCCACCGCGCGAGCTGATCGCCTTCGAAGATGTAGTGCCCCGCGCCGCTGTACTCTTCGAGCCCGAGGCTCACGTACATCGCGACGGCGCCCTCTTGCGGTTGCGACTTGCGCGCGCCGACCGAGAGCACGCCGGCGATGTGCGTCTTGTACGGCGACTTGTCGGCGGCGAAGCGGACGTCGCGCTGGATCCGGAAGATCTTCGCCGGCGCGAGCGTCATCCCCTTGTATACGGGGACGAGCGCGGATCGGATCTCGTCGAGCAGCGCCTGCATCGGCTGCTGCCAGAGCGCGAGGTACTGATCCTTGCGCGCGTGGAACCAGTCGCGGGACTGTTCGGCCGCGAGCTCGTGGAAGAAACCAGGAGCGGCCCGGTCGAACCCCGCAAAGCGCACACTTATCTATAGATGAAGCGCGCCGCTCGCAACCAGGATTCCGCGCCCACCGATCCTGACACGGTCGCCGGCCAGCGCGACGTCGAGGACGCCACCGCGCTTCGAGATCTGGTGAGCGGTCATGGACGTCTTGCCGAGGCGTTCTGCCCAGAGCGGCGTAAGCGTGCAATGCGCCGAGCCGGTGACCGGATCTTCGTCGATGCCTTGCGCGGGAGCGAAGAAGCGCGAGACGAAGTCGGGGCCTCTTGAGCCTGTCGAAGGGGCCCCACGATCTCCGCGGGCCGTTGCGCAGATCGCGTGCACGTCGATCTGCTTCATCTTGGCGAAGTCGGGCGCGAGGCGGCGGACGTCTTCGGGCGAGTCGTAGACGGCGAACAGATCGCGGCCGCGCCACAGCTCGCGCGGGCGCTTGCCGAGCGCGGCGGCGACTTGATCGCGCACGCCCGCGTCGGGCTCGGGCTGCGCGCGCCACGCGGGGAAGTCGAGCGTGAACGTCTCGCCCGATCGCTCCACGAAGAGCTCGCCGGAGCGCGATTGGAACGCGACGCGCGTCCGCTGTGGCTCGAGCTTCGTCATCAAGACGAAGGAGCTCGCGAGCGTCGCGTGGCCGCAGAGATCGACCTCGACGGCGGGCGTGAACCATCGCAGGCGGAGCGCTTCGCCTTCGCGACAGAAGAAGGCGGTCTCGCTGAGCGCGAGCTCGCCGGCGATCGACTGCATCAGCTCGTCGGGCAGCCACGCCTCGAGCGGCACGACCGCGGCGGGGTTGCCGCGGAACGCTCGCTCGGCGAACGCGTCGACGACGAAGTAGCGCAGGTCCGCCACTAGTTCACCTTCGCGCTGCGCGTGCGCCGCTCGAGCTGCTCGCGCGCGATGCCGCCGATGATCTTGATCGACGTCTCGACGCGCGGGCCCCACGGCAGCCCGCACGACACGCGGATGAAGTTGCCGAAGCGGCTGCGCGCCGAGAAGATCGGACCCGGCGCGACCGCGATGCCGCGTTGGAGGGCGCGCTCCTGCAGCTCGAGCGCGTCGACGCCCGACGGCATCTCGACCCAGAGCACGAAGCCGCCGCGCGGCGCGCTGACGCGCGTGCCGTCGGGGAAGCTGGTCGCGATCGCCTCGCGATAACGATCGATCTGTCCCGACAGGAAGCCGCGGAGCCGGCGCAGATGGCGATCGTAGCCGCCGCTCGCGAGGAACTCGGCGACCGCCATCTGCGGCAAGGTCGGCGACGCGAGCGACTGCGAGAACTTGATCCGCTCGACCGCCTCTTGATAGCGGCCGGGCGCGACCCAGCCGACGCGGTAGCCGGGCGCGAGCGTCTTCGACACGCTGCCGATCAAGAGCACGCGGCCGTCCTTGTCGAAGGCGCGCAGCGGGCGCGGGCGGGTGCCGTCGAAGACGAGCTCGCCGTAGACGTCGTCCTCGATCACGGGGAGATCGTGACGCTCGGCGATCTTCATCAGCCGCTCCTTGGCGTCGTCGGGCATGACGGCGCCGAGCGGGTTCGAGACGTTCGCGGTGAGCACGATCGCGCGGACCGGCGAGCTCTTGAGCGCCTCCTCGAGCGCGTCGAGATCCATGCCGGTGCGCGACGAGCCCGGGATCTCGAGCGCGCGCATGCCGAGCGACTCGATCGATTGGAGCAGGCCGAAGTAGCACGGGCTCTCGACGACGATCGTGTCGCCCGCGCGCGCGACCGCGCGCAGCGAGATCGTGATCGCCTCGGTCGCGCCGATCGTGGTGACGAGATCGTCTTCGTGGAGGACGAGGCCCCAGCTGACGGCGCGGCGCGCGAGCTGGTGGCGCAAGGTCGGCAGGCCGGGCGGCACGTCGTAGCGCGCGCCGGCGGTCGACGCCTCGCGCGCGATCTGCGCGAGCAGGCGGTTGAGCGCCTGGATCGGCAAGATGTTGGCGTCGAGGTACGCGCTGCCGAGCGGCACGACGCTCGGATCGCGCAGCGCGGCGGTCAAGCGCCACACGCCGTCGCACACGCTGACGCGCGCGGGCTGGCTGGTCTTGCGCGCGGCGCGCGGCTCGGCGACGCCGTCGGTGCGGCGGCGCACGAAGTGTCCGGATTTCGGACGCACTTCGATCAAGCCGGCGTTCTCGAGGCGCAGGTACGCCTGCAGGACGGTGGCGACCGAGATCGCGCGATCCTCGGCGAGGCGGCGCACCGACGGCAGCCGCTCGCCCGGGCGGAGCGAGCCGCGCTCGATGGCTTGACCGAGCTCGGCGGCGAGCTGCTCGTAGAGGAAGTCGCTGTCGGCGCTGGCGGCTACGACCATGTCAGTCCTCCTTCGCGATTCGGAGTGTATACGTCGAGCGACCAGCACACCGGTACAGATTTCTGTCCCTCGCGGGACCACAGGATCGGCCTGATTCCCGGTTCGTGCGGTCTATTCCGGGTGTGTGATGAATCTCAGGTACAGATGCCGCCGGTTGCCACCCGGGTCTGTCTGTACTGGTCGAGTGCTCGAATCTGTGAGGCTGTGCCGGTCGCTCGGCCGAGCGCAACATCCGATGCCGTGAGCACCACATCAGTCTCTGCCACGGCGATTCCGGTGCCTGCTCCTTCGCTGCAGACCCGCCAGGCGATCGCGCTCGCGCTGGTCTACGTCATCTGGGGCTCGACCTACCTCGCGATGCGCTACGCGGTCGCCGGCCTGCCGCCGCTGTTCATGGCGGGGTGCCGCTTCGTGATCGCGGGCACCGTGCTCCTCGCGATCGCGAAGGCGCGCGGCGTGCCGATGCCGACCGCGCGCGAGTGGCGCGGCGCCGCGATCGTCGGCGCGCTCTTCTTCTTGGGCGGCAACGGGCTGGTCGCGATCGCGGAACGAGACCTCGGCTCGGGCCTCGCCGCGGTCGTGTGCGCGACGATGCCGCTGTGGCTCGCGGTGCTCAACGTCGCTTCGGGCGAGCGACCTGCGCGGCGCGAGTGGCTCGGCCTCGCGATCGGCTTCGTCGGCGTGGTCGTGCTCGCCGGCGGCGCCGACGTCCGCGACAACCCGTGGATGACGTGCGTGCTCGCGCTGTCGCCGGTGTCGTGGGCGATCGGCTCGTTCCTCGCGCGACGCGTCGCCCTGCCCCGCGGCATGGCGGCGGCCGGCGCCGAGATGTTCGCCGGCGGCTTGATCCTGTTCGCGGTCGCGTTCGCGAGCGGCGAGCGGATCCCGTCGGCGCCGCCGAGCTCGTCGGTGCTCGCGCTCGGCTACCTGATCGTCGCCGGCTCGCTGCTCGGCTTCACCGCGTACGCGTGGCTGCTCGCCAACGCGCGCTCGACGGTCGCGACCAGCTACGCGTTCGTCAACCCGGCGCTCGCGGTCGGGCTCGGCGCGCTGGTCGGCGGCGAGGCGGTCGGGATCGAGACCGCCGCGGGCACCGCGCTCATCGTCGCGTCGGTGGCGCTGATCGTGCTGCGCCCGAAGCTCGCGAGGAAGTAGTCACGGCCCAGTCGTCGCGCGCGAAGCGCTTGGCGAGGAAGTCGACGAGCAAGCGCACGCGCGCCGGCACGTTGGTGCGGCTCGCCATCACGGCGTAGACGCCGAGCTCGCCGGCGAGGTAGTCGTCGAGCACGGAGACGAGCCGCCCGCTCGCCAGCTCCGCGGCGACCTGGAAGCGCGGCGTGACCGCGAGGCCGAGCTCGGCGAGCGCGGCCTCGCGCAGGATCGTGCCGTCGCTGGCGACGAGGTTGCCGCGCGTCGGCACGCCGACGATCTTGCCGCCGATCCGGAACCGCCATTCGGATTGCAGCGGGACCATCGCGTAGTGCAGGCAGTTGTGATGGATGAGGTCGTCGGGCGACTGCGGCGTGCCCGCGCGCGCGAGGTAGCCAGGTGCGCCGACGACGACCATGCGATCGCTCGCGAGCCGGCGCGCGACGAACGCGCCGTGCAGCTCCCGCGCGATGCGGATCACCAGATCGAAGCCGCCCTCCGCGAGATCCACGAAGCGGTTGTCGGCGGTGAGGTGCACCGTGATGTCGGGGTACTCGCGCAGGAACGCGGCGAGCGCGGCCGCGAGGTACACCTCCGAGAACGGCGTCGACGCGTTGATGCGCACCGGGCCGCGCGGCGCGCGGCTCGAGTCTCGCACCGCGTCGTCGGCGGCCTCGGCGGCGGCGAGCAGCGCCGCGCAGTGCTCGTAGAAGCGCAGGCCGTCCTCGGTGAGCGACAGGTTGCGCGTCGTGCGGACGAGCAGGCGCACGCCGAGGCGCGCCTCGAGCGCGGCGACCCGCTTCGACACCGCGCTCTTCGCGACGTTGGCCTGGCGCGCGGCGGCGGAGAACGACCGCAGCTGGACGACCCGCGCGAACAGGGCCATCGACGGGAGATCTTCGTACGGCGTCATCAGCTGTTCTCCTAGGGAGAACAATGTTGTACCCGCGCGCTGCCTACCGCAACCCGCGCCGCGGAGGTACCCAAGGCTCATGAGGCGCTTGTTCGACACCGATGCTTCGTGGCGTTCCTTCCTCCAGCGCGTCGCCCTCGCCGGCGTGATGTTGCCGCACGGGCTACAAAAGCTCGGCGTGCTCGGAGGCGGCGGCGGCTTCGACAAGTCGGCGCAGATGCTCGCCGGCGCGACCCACCTGCCCTACATCTTCGGCGTGCTCGGCGTGCTGGCGGAGACCGTCGGCGTGCTGCTGCTGCTGTTCGGCTTCTTCACGAGGCTCGGCGCGCTCGGCATCACCGGCATCATGCTCGGCGCGATCTTCTCCGTGCACCTCGGCAACGGCTTCTTCATGAACTGGATGGGCAACCAGGCCGGCGAGGGCTTCGAGTACCACCTGCTCGTGCTCGCGCTCGCGGTCCCGCTGATCGTCAGCGGCGGCGGCCTGTGGTCGGTGGATCGCGCGATCGCGCGCCACTGGCACCACCACGGCGAGCCGACGCTGCGGCCTGCGCATCACGCGGTCTGAGCGGCGCGCCGCGCGTGTTACCCTCGCGGCGGTGACGGTACCGCGCAGCGAGCGGAGCGTGGTGGGGCGCACGCTCGGCGACTTCATCGTTCGCGAGCTCATCGGCGAGGGCGGCTTCGGCGAGGTCTATCGCGCCGAGCAGCCGCTCTTGCAGCGCGAGGCGGTCGTCAAGATCCTGCGCTCGGGCCTGCGCGCGAGCGAGGCGGTCACGCAGCGCTTCCTGCGCGAGGCGCGGCTGGCGTCGAAGCTCGATCATCCCTACGCGGCGCACGTCTACGCGTTCGGCGCGGAGCCCGACGGCACGCTGTGGATCGCGATGGAGCTGGTGCGAGGCACGCCGCTCAACAAGCTGCTGCGCGCGCAGGGACCGATCGCGCTCGAGCGCCTGGTGCCGTTGCTCGATCGCATCTGCGAGGTCGTCCACACCGCACACGAGCAGGGCATCGTGCACCGCGATCTGAAGCCCGCGAACGTGATGGTGCTCTCGCGCGCGGGCCGCTTGCTGCCCAAGCTCCTCGATTTCGGCATCGCGAAGGCGCTCGTCGGTCCATCGTCGAGCGCGAACGATGCACTCGCGCATACGCTCGACGACACGCCGACCGACGAGCTCGGGAAGACCGTCGTGCCGGGCGTCTCCGTGCCACCGACCTCGCGATCGGGGTCGGGCGCCGAGCCGCCCGCGCTGACCCAGCGCGGCGCGGTCATGGGCTCGCCGCACTACATGGCGCCCGAGCAATGGCTCGACGCGGCGGCGGTCGACGCGCGCGCCGACATCTACGCGCTCGGCGTCCTCGCGTACGAAGCGCTGCTCGGGCGCGTCC
>DATJIA010000184.1:0-7370 GCA_035493675.1 Kofleriaceae bacterium
CGATCGCAAGGCGCAGTTCGACGCCGTCATGAAGGCGCACGGCTTGTTCGGCGACATGTCGAAGCTCGTCGATCGCATCGACGCGATCCGCAAGGAGGCCGACACCCGCACCAACAGCCTCGGCTCCGACGGCGCCGAGCTGGCGAAGAAGCTGCACGCGGCGATCGACAAGCTCGACGAGGTGAAGCGCAAGATCGTCGCGACCAAGGAGGGCGGCGCGATCACCGGCGAGGAGCGCATCCGCGAGCACCTCGACATCGTCTACGGCGCGCTCGCGCGCTGGGAGGGCCGGCCGGCGAAGTACCAGGTCGATCGCGTCGAGACGCTCCGCAAGGAGCTCGCCGAGGTCGCCAAGGACCTCGACGACGTGATCGCCAAGGACATCAAGCCGCTCGACGCCGAGCTCAAGGCGCACAAGCTCGATCCGATCCCGACGGTGGGCCTGCTCTCCGTTCCCGCGTCGCTCGACGAGGACACGGTCCGCTGCATCATCACGGACGGCGAGGAGTGTCACGCCGCCGACGAGGCCGCTGCCGAGAACGATCGCTAGCGCCCCCCTTTTGATAGACTCATCGCCTCGAGATGGGTCTCTCTCGGGAAGAGCTCGCGGAGATCGTGGCGGCGTCACCGGTCGCGATCCATTCGACCGATCGCGACGGCGCGGTGACGTCGTGGAACGCGGCGGCGGAGCGTCTCTACGGCTGGACCGCGGCCGAGGTGATCGGCGCGCCGCTGCCGCTGATCGCCCTTGCCGAGCGCGACGGCTTCGACGCGGTCCGCAAGCGCGTCCTCGAAGGCGATCCGCCGCGGCCGTTCGTCACGTCGCTCGTGCACAAGAACGGCGGGCGCGTGTGGGTGACGATCGCGGTGGCGCGCCTGGACGACGGGGTCGTGAGCTTCACGAGCGACATGGAGACGCTGCAGCACAACCTGCGCGTCATCCTCGACGCGATCCCCGCGCCGATCTTCTTCAAGGACGCCGCCGGCGTGTATCGCGGCTGCAACAAGGCGTTCGAGGCGTACCTCGGCAAGCGGCGCGACGAGATCGTCGGCAAGGACGTCTACGGGCTCTCGCCGAAAGAGCTCGCCGACGTCTACAAGAAGGCCGACGACGAGCTGCTCGCGGCGCGCGGCGTGCAGATCTACGAGGCGGCGGTGCGCTACGCCGACGGCACGCTGCGCGACGTGATGTTCCACAAGGCGACGTTCGACGACTCGCGAGGCCGGCTGGCGGGCTTGGTCGGCACGATCCTCGACATCACGACGCGCAAGCAGGCGGAGGCCGCGCAGCGCACGATGCACGAGCGGCTCGCGCTCGCCGATCGCATGTCGTCGGTCGGCACGCTGGCCGGCGGCGTCGCGCACGAGATCAACAACCCGCTCTCGTACGTGATCGGCAACCTGACGCTCCTCGACGAAGCGCTGCGCGCGGCGGGCAACGGCGAGCTCGGGCAGCTCGCGACCGAGGCGCTCGACGGGCTCGACCGGATCCGGCGGATCGTGCGCGACCTCAAGACATTCTCGCGCGCCGACGACGACGTGCGCGGGCCGCTGCGCGTGCCGCGCGTGATCGATCTCGCGGTCGCGGTGGCCTCGAACGAGATCCGCCACCGCGCGCGGCTGGTGCGCGAGCTCGACGACGTGCCGCCCGTGATCGGGAACGAGGCGCGGCTCGGTCAGGTCCTGGTCAACCTGCTGATGAACGCGGCGCAGGCGATCCCCGAGGGCGACGCCGATCATCACGAGATCAAGATCGTGTGTCGCGCGTCGGGCGATCGCGTGGTGATCGAGGTGCACGACACCGGCAGCGGCATCGACGACTCGATCCGCGCCCGCATCTTCGAGCCGTTCTTCACGACCAAGCCGGTCGGCACCGGCACCGGGCTCGGGCTCGCGGCGTCGCACGGCATCGTCACCGCGATGGGCGGCGAGATCTCCGCGCTCCCCGGCGCTGGGCGCGGATCGATCTTCCGCGTGTCGCTCCCCGCGGCGCCCGCGGCGCGCGCGCCCGAGACGATCCCGCCGCAGGTCGCGCCGGCGAGCGGCGTCGTGCGCCGCGGCAAGATCCTGATCGCCGACGACGAGCCGATCGTCACGCGGACGCTCGCGCGCTTCCTGTCGCGCGAGCACGACGTCGCGATCGCGAAGAACGGCCGCGAAGCGCTCGACGCCGTCACGCGCTCCTCGTTCGACGTGATCCTCTGCGATCTGATGATGCCCGAGATGACCGGCATGGACGTCCACGCCGCGCTCGTCGAGCGCGACCCCTCGCTCGCCGAGCGCATGATCTTCATGACCGGCGGCGCCTTCACCGCCCGCGCCCGCGACTTCCTCGACCGCGTCCCCAACCCGCGCCTCGAGAAGCCGTTCACGATGCCGACCCTCGAGGCCCTGATCCGCGAGAAGCTGCGGTAGCGGCGCATGACGGCGGAGCTCGTCCCGATCGTGCTCGAGCAGCTCGAGCACGCGATGAAGGGCTGGAGCCCGAGCTCGTCGCCGGCGCGCGCGCCCGATCTCGACGGCTGGCAGGCGATGGCGGAGCTCCGCCATCGCGACGCGGCGCGCGTGTTCCGCGCGCTGGAGGACGCGAGCGGCGAGAATCGCGCGTTCGTCGCGACGCTCTACGGACGCCTCGGGCTCGCCGGCGAGGTCGCACGCCTGCTCGCCGAGGTCGGCGAGCTCGACGACAGCCGGCGCAGGTTCTTCGTCGAGGCGTTCGAGCTCGCGGGCGACGCCGCGCGGGCCGACGAGCTCGCGCGTGAGCCGCTGGACGGCCGCCGTGCCGACGCCGCCCTGGCGTGCGGCTCGATCGATCGCGCTCGTGATCTCGCACGGCGCTTCGCCGAGACGCTGCGGCCGACCGCGACGGCCGCGACCTTCCTGTACACGGCGAAGGTCCTCGCGCGGGCAGGGGATCGCGATCGCGCGGTCGCGTGCGCCCGATCGGCGGAGCAGCGCATCGCAGATCGGCTCGAGAAGGGCGACCTGACCTTCGACCAGGGCGAGATCGCGGCGAGCGTGGCGGAGACATACGCGGAGCTCGGCGCCGCCGCCGACGCGCTGCGGGTGGCGCGGGCGGCGCTGCACGTCCGCAAGGCGCCGCGCCCCTGGTTCCAACCGTGGGCCGCGCGCCTCGCGTTGGTCCATCATGCGTGCGCGCAGCACGCCGAGGCCACGCGCATCGCGCACGCGCACGTCGCCGCGATCGAAGGCGACGCCGCGCAGGCGTTCGAGGCGCGGGCCGCGCTCCTGTTCGCGCGGATCGACGCGCGCCACGACGCGCACAGCTTGATCTACCGCCCGTTCGTGTCGCCGCCGGCGCGCCGGCGACGTCCCTACGAGCTCGACGAGCTCGACGAGCTGCACGCGATCTACGTCGAGGCCCGACTCGTGCTGGGGGAGATCGTGGAGGCCTTCGATCACCTCGGCCATATCGCAGACGCGTGCCCGCGGGCACGCGCGCTGATCGCGCTCGCGCGGTGGCTGCACGCGCACGATCCGCCGGTCACCGCGCCGATCCGCGCGGCGGCGCAGCGCCTCGTCGATCACCGGCCGATGGCGGTCGAGGACTTCTGCACGGTCGGCGGCGTCTGTGCGCGTTAGCCGCGCGCGAGCCAGCCGAGCTCGCCGAGCACGGCCTTCGCGCGCTCGGCGCCGGCGGCGAGGTACGCCTCGCGCTGCGCTTCGTCGCGGAAGGCGGAGAACGCGCCGCCGGGCAGCGGATCGAGCGGACGGATCTGCACGATGTCGATCGGACGCGCGGTCTCCCAGCCGAGCGCGCGGCGGACCGCGGCCATCGCGTGCGGCTCGACGGGCGTCGCGGCGAGCGCGCGCATCGCGGCGTTGCGCGCCTCGGCCTCGCGCAGATCGCGATAGAGCCGCTCGTTGATCAACATGTCGATCAGGTGGCTGACGTAGGTCATGCCGTGCTGCTCGCCGAGCGGCGCGCGCAGCCGCTCGGGCGTCGGCGCGATCACGACCACCGCGTCCAGCGCGGCGCCGAGATCGTCGAGCGCCCAGCCGATCGGCGTGTTGTTGACCGCGCCGCCGTCGACGCAGCGGCCGACGCCGGGCACCTCGGTCGGCGCGAACACCAGCGGGAACGACGCCGACGCGCACACGGCGGTGAAGACCTCTTCGAGCCCCGCTTCGCTGTCGAACGACGCGCCGTCGAAGTGCACCATGCGCTCGTAGGTCGTCACGATGCGATCGCCGATGCGATCGTCGGCGCCGTCGAGCGGCGCGAGGATGATCCGTAGCTCCACCTCGGCCCGGTCCGCGATCTCCACCGGACGAACCGCGCGCCGCAGGATCGCGCGCACGTGCGAGAGATCCGAGACACCCTCGCGCCGCACGAGCGCGTGCAGATCGACGTGCACGATGTCGCTCCACGCGGCGCGGTCGCGCCACAGCGCGACGAGCTCGGCGGCACCTTCGCGTTCGCGGCGCCCGCGGACCGCCGACGCGTACGCGACGCCGTTGAGCGCGCCCGAGCTGGCGGCGACGATGCGCGCGACGCGGACGTCGCTCTCGGCGAAGATCTGGAGCGCGCCGGCTTCGAACGCGCCCTTCGCGACGGCACCGGCGAGGATCACGGCGATGGTGCGAGGCATCTATCGAACGTATCGCGAGGCGCCGCGCGATCGCACGTTGTGGCGAAACCGCACGTCGGCGTCGCCGCGCTCCCGGCGGCGCGAGCGGACTTCGCTGCTGACGCGACGTGGCACCGTGCTTGCTCGATGACGCGTGCACGAAAGCGGGGTGACCATGGGAGCACGTTGCCTGCACGCGCGCCGGTCGAGGATCCAGGTCGAGCTGCCCGTCTGGGCGAGCGCCCGCCAACAGCGGGAGCTGACCGCGTTCGCGCGCTACTGCGTCGCGCGCCTCGAGCGCGAGGTCGGCGAGCTCGATCGCTGGACGGTCGCCGCGACCGTCGATCCGAGCGGCGGGTTCGCCAGCACGGTGACCGCGCACCAGGGCGCGATGACGGTCGACGCGAGCGGCGCCGGTCAGGACGGGACGCTCGCGATCTGGGACGCGCTCTGTAACGTCGAACAGGCGCTCCGCGAGCGGCTACACGGCGAAATCGCTCAAGAACCGCTGTGCGCCATCGCCCCAGTGTGATCCACGCGCACGGTCGCGCCCGACCAAGCGCTTGATCTTCTGTGAGCTGCAGGGGGCATCGCCTTTGCAGCCGAACCGCGCCTATGGCCTTCGAGCAGTCGCATCTCGTGGAGGCCGTGAAGCGCACCGAGCACGCGTGCCAGCGTCTCAACGACGCCTGCGTCGCCGCGACCGACGCGCTGCTCGCGGCGCGCGCGCCGCGGGTGCACGAGGCGTCGCGCTTCGTCATGGATTGCTGGCACGTCGCGAACGCGACGTCGCGCATCCTCGGCCGCTACGGCGACTACGAGGCGCGCACGCTCGCGATGCTGGTGTCCGCGTGCCGGCAGGTCGCGCTGCAGTGCGCGTGGGCGTGCGAGATGAGCGACGACGTCGGCTCGCTCGACGAGTGCGCGCGCGCGTGCGAGCACGCCGCCGGCGTCTGCGCGGAGCTGCTCGGCCTCTTGTGGGACACGAGCCGCTCGCCGCCCGACAACGGGCACGGCAGCGGCAGCGGCTCGGGCGAGCGCGAGCTCCACGGCGGCACCGGCAAGACCGCGGCCGCCTGACGCTAGCGGTGCGTCGCGAGCCACTTGTCGATCGCGGCGATCTCCGCGGGATCGGCATGATCGAGATCTTTGCGCGCCGTGCGCGCGAGCACGAGGCCGCCGGCGCGATCCTTCCCGCTCTCGACCATCGCGCGGCCGAGGTAGAAGCGCGCGAGCGCGTCCTGCACCGCCGCGCCGCCGGTGCCGTGGACCGCGCGCGCTCGCTCGAGCGGTGCGATCGCGTCGGCGGGGCGATTCATCATCAGGAACGTCATGCCCTTCGACTCGAGCGGATAGAGCGCGTACTCGTCGTCCTTGCCGCGCAGCTCGACGAACAGCTCGATCGATCTGTCGAAGTCGGCGAGCGCCTTGTCGTACTGCTTCGCGGCGCGGAAGTGCTCGCCGCGGTTGTAGAGCGTGATCGGCAGGTTCAGCGTGCGCGTGCCGGTGCGCTGGAATAGGTCGAGCGCTTCGTCGTACGCCTGCTCGGCCTCGGCCTTCTGGCCCATGTGCTCGATCATCATCGCGCGGCTCATCAGCGCCGACGCGAGCTGCGGATCGTCGGGGGTCGCGGTCTTGCGGTACATCGCGAGCGCGCGCTCGATGTAGGGCAGCGCCTTCGCGTAGTCGCGCTGGTCGGAGTAGCTCGTGCCCATGGCCATCAAGCTGGCGGCGAGCGTGGGCGAGTCGCCGATGCGCGCCTCGCGGATCCGGATCGCGGTCGCGTACGCCTGCTGCGCTTCGTCGTAGCGGGCGGCGAGGCGCAGGGCCTCGCCCATGTTGTGCCAGCTGTACGCCTCGTCGGGGCTCTCGGGCCCGAACAGCGTGCGGTTGAGATCGATCGATCGGTGGAACATCGCGACCGCGCCGTCGGTGTCGCCGAGGTTGTCCTTCGCGCTGCCCATCTCGAACAGGACGTCGGCGTACAGCGCGGCGAGGTGCGACGACGGATCGCCGGCGCCGGCCTTCTCGAGCAGATCGCGGGCCTCGTCGAGCTTGGCGAGGCCGTCGGCCGGCTTCGGCGACCAGTCGAGCACCTGGCCTTCCACGTACAAGAGCCCCGCGCGCAGATCGACCGGCTCGCCGGCGCGCAGGACCGCGGCGTTGGCGGCGGGCACCAGCGTCATCGCCTCCTCGATCTTGCCCTTGTCGTTCCCGATCAAGCCGACGAGCTTGGTCCACGCGAACGCCTCGTCGCGATCGTCGTGCGCGCGCGCGGCGATCTGCGTGAGCTCGCGGAAGGTCGCCTCCGCGGCGTCTTGTTGGGCGAGCTGGAGCTGGATCTTGCCGAGCACGTCGAGCGCGTTCGCGAGCGTCGGCACGTGGCCGAGCGCGCGCGCGTCGGCGACCGCCTTGTTCGAGAGATCGAGCAGGCCTTCGAAGCGGCCGGCGCGGCTCTTCGCCGTGATCTGATCGAGCGTGCGCGTGATCGCGTCGGCCTTGGTGCGCGCGCCCGGCTGCTCGGGCGGCGGCGCGGCGGCGGTGAGCGCGGCGGAGTCGGCGCAGCCGTCGATCGGCGTCAGCTGCGCGAGGCCGGCGACCGCCTGATCGAGCGCGTGGATCGTGTGGGTGTCGGCGACCAGCGCGATCGCGTCGTCGAGCTCGTCGATGCGGCGATCGAGGCAGCGCATGCGCAGATCCAACATCGTGTCGGACTGCTCGCCGCGCGTGCGGGTCGCGCGGCACGCGTCGATGCGCATGTCGCGCCAGCGGCGCACG
>DATJIA010000185.1:0-46489 GCA_035493675.1 Kofleriaceae bacterium
ATCGCGCGACCTTCGCCAGTGATCGTCGCAAACAGCCGCGCGCCTTCGCGCTCGATCCAGACTTCAGACATAGCTCCGCCCATGTCGATCTCCTCTCGAGAAGACGAACCGAAAATAGAAACGCCAGCCGGGATGGCTGGCGTCGCTACCGAGTGTGTATCACGCCGAGCGCTGGATGTACACGCGGTCCCGCGCGCCGCACGCGCCGCACTTGAACCGCAAGACGGTCAAGACGCGGTCGTCGTACACGACCTCGTCGTCGGTCTCGCGCGCCATCCGCGCGCGGCAGTGCCGCATCTTGCGCACGATCCGATCGATCTCGTGCGCGTCGGCGAAGATCGCGGTCTCGGGCGCCGCGCCGGCGCCGTGCATGAGCTGCTTCTTGCGCGCCTCCTCGGGACCGGCCGCCAATTCCTCCGGGCGCGGGATCACCGAGACGCGCTTGTCGAGCCACAACCCGCCCGCGATGAACACGACCACCACGCCGACCGTGCCGAGGATCGCGAAGAGGCTCATGCGGGCTCCACCGTCACGCTGACCTCGAGCGTCTCGGGGCCGCCGCCGACGTAGATCGTGCCCGAGGTCGGCGTCGCGTCGATGTAGTTGCGCCCGACCGCGACGCGGATGTGGTTGGTCTGCGTGAGGATGCCGTTGGTCGGATCGAAGCCCTTCCAACCGGCCTCGGGCAGGTAGAGCTGCACCCACGCGTGCGACGCCTCGCTCTGCACCTGGTTCGGGTTCTTCGGCCCCGTATAGATGTATCCGCACACGTAGCGCGCGGGCACGCCGAGCAGGCGCGCGAGGCAGATGAACAGGTTCGTGAAGTCCTGACAGACGCCGCGCCGGTTCGTGTAGACCTCGAACGGCGTCGTGAAGACCGTCGTCGAGCCCTGCCGGTATTCGTACTCCTTGAAGATCGTCGCGTTGATGTCGATCAGCGTGTCGAGCAGATCGAAGTCGTTGCGCTTCACGAAGCTCATCGCGTACTCGGTGAGCTCTTCGAGCTGCGTCTCGGGCAGCTCCTGCGGCAGGAGGAACGGCGCGAGGATCTGGCGCTGCCACGGCATCCAGACCAGCGGGATCGTCGAGCGCGCCTTGAGCGGGCGGAAGTCGAGCGGATCGATGTCGCGCACCTCGACGAGCGAGGTCGCCTCGATCACGAGCTCGCTGAACGGCGTGTCGATCACGAGGCGCCGCGCGCGATTGCCGAAGACGTCGTCGTAGTCCTTCACCTGGCCGGCGACCGAGACCTTCACGTCGTGCTCGAGGACCTCTTGCAGGCGATCGGCGACCGGCGTCAGGCGGATCACGTGCGAGCTGCGCTCGACCGGCTTCGCGTACTTGTACGAGGTCCGGTGCTTGACGCGCCACTTCGTGATCGTCGCGGGCGCGGGGCGCGACAGCGCGCGGGCGGCGACCGAGGCCGAAACGAGATGACCGAGCGAGGCTTGCGGCCCCGGCGCGGGCGGGCCGAGGTCGGCGACGACCGCGCCCTGGCGGACGAGCACGAGATGCCCGGGCGCGATCGTGGTCCACGCCGGCGCGGCGGCCTTGTCGTCGGGCGCGCCGAGCGGATCGGTGCACACGACCACGCCCTTGCGCGCCTTGGTGCCGCGCACGCTGAGATCGACCAGGAGATCGTCGTTGCCGAACGCGACCCGCTCGTACGGCGGCGCGATCGTGCCGAGGTTGAGCGGCACGCCCTTGCGATCGGCGTACGCGAGCAGATCGCGGCCGTCGGTGAGCGCGATCGTGAGCTGGCCGTGATCGTTCAGCAGATCGAGCCAGGTGCGGACCTCTTGCAGATCCGCTTCGAGCAGCGATCGCCAGCCCTTCTCGGCGAGCTTGTTCATCAGGTGGCAGAAGATCTGCTCGGTGTCGGTCGAGCCGACCGGCTCGAAGACGCCCTTGTCGTCGGTCACCAGCTTCGACGCCAGCGAGCCCGCGTGCGCCATCATCCAGTCGCGGCGTCCCCACGAGCGCACGAACGGCTGCGTGTTGGCGTCGCTGATCGCGCCCCAGGTCGCGGTGCGGATGTGGAGCGCGAACAGCGAAGACTCGAGGTGCTCCCACGCGCGCGCGAGCTGGCCGCGGATCGATCCTTGCGGCGGCGCGGGCTCCTTCAAGACGACCGCCGACGGCTCGCCGCCCGGGTAATAGCCGAGCCCCCAGCCGTCGGGCAGGCGGCGTCCTTCCGCGAGGCACCGGAGATCGAAGCTCGGTGCCAGCTCGCCTTCGAACGACATGGCGAGGAGGTTGGGCATCTGCGCGAAAGCTTAGCGTGTCAGCCCGACGTAAGGGATTAGATCCCGGGCTCGCGCGGCGCGTTCCGAAGGGTCAAACCGGAGGCGACCATGCGGCAGACGATCGCGGCGATGACGGTGTTGGCGGCGGCGTGCGGCGGCCCGAGCACGACGGAGAAGATCGAGCCGACGACGAAGGCGCCGGCGATTGCGAAGCCGCCTCCTGCGAAATCGAACGATCATCCGCCCGAAGGCGACATCGTCACGAAGGAGGTCCTTGCGATGAACGGCCCCGACTAC
The DNA here is from genome assembly GCA_035493675.1 of Kofleriaceae bacterium. GTDB lineage: Bacteria > Myxococcota_A > Polyangia > Haliangiales > Haliangiaceae > JAIOQA01. Next base: position 2,544 of record DATJIA010000185.1, read on the forward strand.
GGGCGGCCGCCGACCGACTTCCGCAAGGGCTCGGTCGCCGCGATCGCCACCCCGAAAGCCAAGAAGACCGACCGGGGCTTCGAGGTCCAGTTCCCGAGCCACGCGACGATCACGACGCCGACCGTCTACGACGGCAAGGTCATCGTGTCGGGCGGCTTCCAGGGCACGCAGCTGTTCGCGTACGAATCGAAGACCGGCAAGCCGGTGTGGGGCATCGATCTGCACGACGACGGTCCGTCGTCGCCCGCGTGCGAGCGCGGCACGTGCGTGATCTCGACCGAGTCGTGCACGGTGTTCGCGATCGACGCCGAGACCGGCAAGCAGCGCTGGTCGTACTGGCTCGGCGATCCGCTGACGAGCGCGCCGACGATCGCGGGCGACCTCGCGTTCGTCTCGTATCCGGCGAGCGCGACCGGCGACGGCAAGCCGCTGCCTCCGGGCGCGAACCACGTGCTCGCCGCGTTCGAGCTCGAGTCGGGGAAGCTGAAGTGGCAGCTGTGGCTCGACGGCGACGTGATGTCGTCGCCGGTCGCGGTCGGTGAGTTCGTCTACGTGTCGACCTTCGCGGGCACCGTGATCAAGATCGAGCAGCCGACCGGCAAGATCCGCTACGCGATGCGCGCGAAGGCGACGTCGGCGCCGGTCGTGCAGTTCGGCGCCGACGGCGTCGAGTCGATGTACTACACGCGCCGCGGCGAGCACGAGGCCGACGGCGCCGAGGAGTCGATCATCCGCGCCGATCACAACGAGCCGAAGACGAAGTACGAGACCGCGAAGCACAAGGCCGCGTACATCGATCCGAAGGTGCAGGGCGACTCCTCGTACGCGAAGTCGTCGGCGAGCCAGGACGCCCACAACGGCTTCTCGGGCGGCGCGCCCGCGTCGGCGGCGGCCGACGTCGCGGCGAACCAGGTCGGCGTCGGCAGCGTGTCGTCGATCCAAGGCTTCCAGGGCTCGCGCATCGTGCACCTGCGCGATCGCAACGTGAACACGATGGGCAACGAGGTGATCGCGACCGACGTCGACAGCGGTAAGGAGCTGTGGACGATCAAGCTCGACGGCGACGAGAAGTCGGGCGGCGCGCTCGGCACCGCGCCGCTCGCCGCCGGCTCGCACGCGATCCTCTACGGCACGCTCGGCGGCGAGATCGTCTCGGTCGATCCGTCGAACGGCAAGCGGCGCGACGCGTACAAGATCGGCGGTCCGGTCCGCTCGCAGCCGGTCGTCGACGGTGGCTGGATCTACGTCGGCACCGAGGACGGACGGCTGGTCGCGATCGACACCAAGGATCCGCTCGTCACCGGCTGGCCGACCTGGGGCGGCAACGCGCAGCGCACCGGCGTCGCGACGTTCGAGTAGCGGCTATCGGCGGCTCGCGCGCTCGAGCTTCTCGAAGGTGCCGAGCGCGGGCGGCGCCGCCGGCGCGATCGCGGGGCAGGGCGCCGGCGCCGGCGCCGCGGCCTGCGTGCGCACGATGATCGGCGCGCGCAACGACGTCGCGGCCGCGCGACCGCCGCCGCCGCGCGCGAGGAGTCCGATCGCGAGCCCGGCGATCGCGGACGCCGCCGCGATCGCGATCATCGCGCGACGCGGATCGCGCGGCGCGACGCGCACCATCTCGGTGTGCTCGGTCGCGACGCGCATCGGGGCCGGCGCCGCCGGCGGCGCGATCGGCAAGTGCGCGCCCGACGCGAGCGTCGCCGACGCGAGCGCCGCGAGATCGTGCGGATCACCGGGGCGCGTCTTGTCGTCGTCCCACGACGGGTCGGTTTCCTCCGCTTCGAGGACGCGCGCGATCGTGTGGACATGTGCGCGAGCGCGCGGACCGGTGCTCATCAGCGAGTCCAGTGGGCCCGGCGCGCGCGAAGGTCGCGAGAAACTCACAACTCGCTGAAACGTAGACGGCGCTTCGCGATCACGTGTCGTGATGAAGGTAATCGTCGTGACGCTACCAAGCGACCCAGGCGGCGACGGCGGCGGCGATCAGGATCACCCCGACGGCGATCATGATGCTCGCGTGAGACCGCTTGCGATCGTCGGTCGCCGGCGAGATCGCGATCTCCGGCTCGCTCGGCTCGCGCTCCACCACCGGCGCCGGCGCCGCGGCCGCGCCGACCGCCTGCGCCGCGAGGTGTGCGTCTTGCGCGGTCACCGGCCGGCCGTCGAGCGTCGCCTCGTAGGCCTTGAGCACCTCGTACGTCGAGGTCACCGTCTCGAACTCGTCGGGCAGCTCGATGCCCGCGCCCGCGAGGTCGGCGACGATCGCGGTCTGGTTGTCGTTGCCGCCGCGATCGTTGGCGAGCGCGATCATCGTCTCGCACGCGGCGCGCGGTTCGCTGTCGGTCAGGATCTGGCGCAGCTCGTCGTCGGAGATCGCGTTGGTCACGCCGTCGGAGCAGAGCAGGAAGCGATCGCCGCGCCGCAGCTCGAGCCGCGCGATCGCCACGCGCACGTCGTCGTCGAGCCCGACCGCTTGCAGGATCACGTTCTTGCCCGGCGCGCGCTTCGCCTCCTCGGGCGACAGCACGCCTTGATCGATCAGCATCTGCACCAGGCTCTGATCGCGCGTGATCTGGCGCAGCCGTCCGTTGCGCAAGAGGTACCCGCGCGAGTCGCCGACCTCCGCGATGTACGCCTCGGCGCCGCGCACGAGCACCGCGGTCAAGGTCGCGCCCATGCGATGGCGGCTGCGCGTCGTCGCGGCGGACTTCACGCTCTTGTTCGCGCGCTGCACGCCTTCTTCGAGCTGCTCGTGGATCGGCCCGGCGGTCTCGGTCTGCAACGACGCCTGCAACGACTCGAGCACGAGCGCGCTCGCGACCTCGCCGGCTTGATGGCCGCCCATACCGTCGGAGAGCGCGAGCAGCACGCCGCGCTCCTGGATCTCGACGGGCGTCTCGCCGCCGATGGGGCGACCGCTCGCGAGGTCGGTGACCGCGAACGCGTCTTCGTTCGTCGTGCGCGCGCGGCCGACGTCGGTCACCGCCGACAAGCGGATCGTCACTTCCGAGGCCATTGCTTTGCTCGTCGTGTGTGCGTCCCCACCGGCCTGGGGTTGCAGGAATTCTACGCCGACGGCGCGTCGACGTAGGCCATTGTGCTCAACCGTAGCCGAGCAGCTCTTTGCCGAGCGAGTCGCAGATCGACGACGTCTCGTCGACGACGTGGGTCAAGAGCTCGTGGACGGTCTCGCCCGACTCGGGGCCGCGGCGGCGCGAGGTGACGAAGTCGTCGAGGACGCGCAGGCGCTCGAGGGTGAGCCCGCCGGGGAGGCTGCGCTCCTCGGGCGGACGGATGCGGCGGAGGCGATCGTGCGAAGACCCGACGCAGTACGCGATCGAACGCGGGAAGCGCTCCTCGCCGATCAAGAAGCGCGCGACCGCGTCCGAGGTCACCTTGCCTTGGTTCTGCTTCATGAACGGCTCGAAGCCGCTGAGCGATCGCAGGAGCGAGAGCCACAGCGCGGTCTCGACGACCTCGTGACGCTTGGGGGCGGTGAACGCGTGGTGATGCACGTCGAGGATGCGCGCGGTCTGGCTGGTGCGCTCGAGCAGCACGCCGAGCCAGATGAAGTCGAGCGCGTCGTCGTGGAGCATCGTCGATCGCAAGAGGCCGAGCGCGAGCTGCGTCGAGGAGCGCACGCGCTTGTAGAAGGCCTCCTTGTGATCGCGGAACTCGGTCTTGGCGTCGTCGTGGCCGAGATAGAGGTGCAGCTCGTTGATCGTCTCCCACGCCTCGAGCGAGACGACCTCGCGGATCGCGCGCGCGTTCCAGCGCGCGCCGCGGATCGATCGCAGGATCGAGACGCTCGAGTCGGCGTCCCACGCCATGAAGTCCTGGACGCGCTCGCCGTCGCCCCACTCGGCGCCGTGCTTCTCGACGAACTGCTCCTCCTCGCCGCTGACGACGACGACCGGGCGCCAGCACGCCTGCGGCTCGAGCTCGGCGTCGAGCGCGAGCGATTGGGTCGCGGCGAGCAAGCGCGCGGTCGCCTCGGCGCGCTCGACGTAGCGACCGAACCAAAAACAATGATCGGCGACGCGGGAGATCATGGCTTCTGCACCCAGGTGTCCTTCGACCCGCCGCCTTGCGACGAGTTGACGACGTAGCTGCCCTCGACCAGCGCGACCCGCGTGAGCCCGCCCGGCAGGACCCACGGCCCTTCGCGCGAGGTCAGCACGTACGGTCGGAGATCGACGCGGCGCGGAGCGGCGCCGCCGCGATCGGGGATCCAGGTCGGCGCGGCGGACAGCTCGACGCGCGGTTGCGCGATGTAGCGGCGCGGCGTCGCTTCGATCTTCGCGCGGAACTCGTCGCGCTCGGCCGCGGTCGCCTGCGGGCCCATCAGCATGCCGTACCCGCCGGCCTCGTCGACCGCCTTGACCACCAGCTGATCGAGGTGCTCGACGACGTACTTGCGATCGTCGTCGCGCAGGCAGACGTAGGTCGGCACCTGCTCGAGCGCAGGCTCCTCGGACAGGTAGTAGCGGATCATGTCGGGCACGAACGGATAGATCGCCTTGTCGTCGGCGACGCCGTTGCCCGGCGCGTTCGCGATCGCGACGTTGCCGGCGGCGTACGCGCGCATGAGCCCGGGCACGCCGAGCACGCTGTCGGCGCGGAAGACCTCCGGATCGAGGAAGGTCTCGTCGGTGCGGCGATAGATCACGTGGACGCGGCGCGGCCCGCGCGTCGTCTTGACGAAGACTTGATCGCGCTCGACGAAGAGATCGGGCGCTTGCACCAGCTCGAGGCCCATCATGCGGGCGAGGAACGTGTGCTCGAAGTACGCGCTGTTGTACGGGCCGGGCGTGAGCACGACCGCGGTCGTGTCCTCGGCCGCGACCGGCGACACGGATCGCAACATCTCGGCGAGCCGCGTCGGGTAGTGATCGACGCGGTGCACGCGCGCGGCGTCGAGCGCGCGCGGGAAGATGCGCTTCGAGATCACGCGATTCTCGATCACGTAGGAGACGCCCGACGGCGTGCGCAGGTTGTCCTCGAGCACGCGCCACGTGCCTTCCGGATCGCGGATCAGATCGATGCCCGCGATGTGGATGCGCACGCCGCCCGCGGGCTTCACGCCGCGCAGCATCGGGCGATAGCCGGCGGCGCCGGTGACGAGCTCGGCGGGCACGCGCTCGTCGCGCATGATCTTCTGCTCGCCGTAGACGTCGTCGAGGAAGAGCTGCAGCGCGGTCATGCGCTGCACGATCCCGCGCTCGAGCCGGGCCCAATCGGCGGCGGCGATGATCCGCGGGATCAGGCAGAACGGGAAGATCTTCTCGGTGCCGCGCGAGTCGCTGTAGACCGAGAACGTCACGCCTTGGTGGAGCAGCGTGAGCTCGGCGAGCGCTTGCGCGCGCGCGAAGTCGGCGGCGCTGAGCTTGGCGAATTGCTCGGCGACCTTCGTGAACGCGGCGCGCGGCGTGCCGTCGGGCGCGAACAGCTCGTCGTAGGTGCCGGCGAGTTGGGCGTACTGCTCGAAGATCTTCACTAGGGGCAGCCTCCGGACGCGTACGTGAACTGATCGAAGGAAGCGGCGACGTCGGGGTTCGATTCGCCGTCGTAGGCGATCATCCCGACCTCGAGCGTGTTGGGGAAGTCGGGGCGCGACCACGTCATGAAGTCGGTCCACGTCTGCGCGCCGATCGCGCGATAGCCCACCTCGATCGTCGCGCCGTTGCGGCAGAGGCGCAGCTCGGCGTCGGCCGTGTACGGCGATTCGTCGAAGACCGAGGTGCTGTCGGTCGTGCTCTTGTGCTCGACGGCGAGGTGGCCTTGCTCGCCGAAGCCGACGACGATCAGCGCGTAGTTCTCACTCGCGCCGCCCTGCGCGCGCGCCATCAGCCCGCCGAGCTCGATCGGTTGATCGGGCGGGCCGGCGGTCGTGTGCTTGTGGACGTGCACGGTCGTCGAGACCGTGAAGTCGCCGGGGATGAATTGATAGACGAGCCCGCCGCGCGAGCCGTTGTACCAGAGCGCGTTCGCGTGCGGGATCAGCGTGAGCTGGCCGCCTTGGTAGACGGCGTCGACGTTGGTCGCGTCGAGGACCATCCAGCGCGGATCGAGGGTCGCGGCCTCGAAGTCGTCGGAGAAGGCGGGCGCGAGCTTCGCGTCGGGCTCGACGATGATGCGGTCGTCGGGCATGACCGCATCGATCGAGCTCGTCGCCGGAGATCCGCAGCCTGCGATCACGATCAACGCCGCAACCCTCATGCGTCCACGCTATCGCGTCTGAGATCGATCGTGTAACCGGATCCGACGTGCGCGGCGCGCGGGCGGGGCAGGGCGCCGTCGTGCGACTCGACGCGCACGCGCTCGGCGCGGCGCTCGGCGGCCGCGGTCGCGTCGACGGGCAGGCCGTCGTAGACGCCGCCGCCCGGCCGCCAGCCCCACAGCTCGACGCGCTGGTGCGACGCGCCCGCGCCCCACTCGATCACGATCGGATCGATCGCGGGCAGGCCCGGGTGCAGGCCGGGCCGCGGGACCCACGCGCGCCGGCGCACCGCGACCACCTTCGCGCCGTGCAGCTCGATCAGGTGAGCGCGCCGGCCGTTCACGACCAGCCAGTCGTGATCGCCGCCGGTGATCGCGAGCTGGAGGCGCTCGGTCGACGCGTCGACCACGCGCGAGGTCTCGCGCTCCTGCGACGCGACGTCGCCGACCAGCGGCCAGAACTCTATCGCGCGTCTGATCGATAGGGTCGCGGCGCCCAAGCGGCACGTGATGCCCGGATCGCGCCACGCCTCGAGCTCGGCGCGCAGCGTGTTGGTCAGGCCGAGGCCGTGCTCGTCGAGATCGCCGAGCACGTGGCGCAGATCGTCGTCGAGCGCGCGCGGCAGCGCCCATAGATCGTGGAGCTCGTCGTGCCAGTCGATCAGCGGCGCCTTGTACGCGTGCGACGCGAGCCGCGCGACGATCGCGCGCAGGAGGGCGGCGGCGGCGGCGAGCATCGACGGGCGCGGCGGCATGCGGAACGCGCGCAGCTCGACGACGCCGAGCCGGCCGCGCGCGCCGTGCGGCGACCACAGCTTCTCGAGGTTGCACTCGGCGCGGTGCGAGTTGCCGGCGGCGTCGACCATGAGCGGCGCGAGCGCGCTCCACAGCGTCTCGCGATCGAGGGAGCCTTTGCTCGCGAGGCGGTCGCACCAGTCGAGCGCGACCGCGAGCTCGTCGTAGCGCTCGCGCACGCCCTCGTCGGGGCGCGGCGACTGCGACGCCGATCCGACGCACTCGCTCGCGAACCAATACGAGAGCGACGGATGGTTGTTGAGATACCGGATCAGCGCGGGCAGCACGTCCGGGTGGCGGAAGAACGGCGACGCGTCGGGGCTCGGCCCGCCGAGCGTGAGCTGGCCGCCGCCGCCGGAGTCCGCGTGATCGCCGTTGTAGCGAAAGCGATCGGGCGCGAGGCCGGCGGCGCGCGCCGCGTCGTACACGGCCTCCGCCTGCGCGAGGAAGCTCGTGAGATCCGGCGACGGCGCGAGGTTGACCTCGACGACGCCGGGATCGGGCGTGACCGTGAGCCACGCGTCGTCATCTTGCAACGCGGGCGCGGGCTCCGCCGGCGCGTCGACCGGCGGCGGATAGAGGCGATGATCTTTTTCGGGCGCGCCGCTGCGTGGCCAGCGCGCGGCCCACGCGAAGCGCGGCGCGTCCTCGCCGGGGAAGTGGCGCCCGACGACGCGGTGGAGCGTGGCGCCGTGCGGGAGGTGGCGCGCGAACGCGCCGAGCAACGCGCGCGCGCGCTCGAGCTTGTCGCCGCCGTCGGCGGCGTTGCACCACGGCGCGTCGGTCGAGTCGGCGCGCGTGAAGGTCGGCTCGGCGCCGAGCCACACGTCGAGCCCTTTGCGCGCGACCTGCTCGTCGAGCGCCGCGCAGTCGGCGCTCACGTCCTCACTCACGGGTTTCCCACTCTTCGGCCTTCGGCATCGGACGATCCATCGCGAGGCGGCGGAGATCGAGCGTGTACGGTTGATCGGGGTGCGGGTCGATCTTCACGGGCACGACCGGCGCCGTCATCGGGCCTTCGTGCGTGAAGCGCTGCGCGCGGCGCGCGGCGGCCTCGGTGCGCGTGAGCGGGGCCGCTTCGAACGCGCGGCCCTCGGGGTGCCACACGTGATACGCGCACGCGCCGAGCGAGCGCTTCGCCCACGCGTCGAGGACGTCGATGCGCACCGGGTGATGGATGCCGAGGTGCGGGTGCAGCGCGTGCGGCGGCGCCCACGCGCGGAAACGGACGCCCGCGACCTGCGCGTCGCCGCCGACCGGGCGCATCGGCAAGATCGCGCCGTTGACGAGGACGACGTGCCGCTCGGGCACCAGGCCCTGCGCGCGGACCTCGATGCGCTCCAGCGACGAGTCGACGTAGCGCGCGGTGCCGGTGGTCGTCACCTCTTCGCCGAGCACGTGCCACGGCTCGATCGCGTTGCGCACCTCGATCGTGCCTCCCGCGATCTCGATCGATCCGACCAGCGGGCAGCGCAGCTCGACGAACGGCCTGTACGCCTCGGCGGGCAGATCGATGCCGCGCGCGCGCAGCTCGGCGAGCGCGTCGTCGAAGTCGCGCCACATCCAGTAGGGCAGGAGGAAGCGATCGTGCAGCTCCTGGCCCCAGCGCACGAGCGGCGCGCGATACGGCCGCTCGGCGAAGGCGGCGACCAGCGCGCGGACGAGCACGCCTTGCGCGGCGGCCATGCGCGGATGCGGCGGCATCTCGAACGCGCGCAGCTCGATCAGCCCTTGGCGTCCGTACGGCGTCGCGGGATCGAAGAGCTTGTCGATGCAGACCTCGGCGCGGTGCGTGCTGCCCGCGACGTCGACGAGCAGGTGGCGGAACAGGGCGTCGACCAGCCACGGCGCGGGCGCGGGCTTCGCGTGCGCGCGATCGAGCGCGAGCTCCAGCTCGTAGAGCGCGTCGTGGCGCGCTTCGTCGACGCGCGGCGCCTGCGAGGTCGGCCCGACGAACAGGCCCGTGAAGAGATAGCTCAGCGACGGATGGTGCTGCAGGAACGTGAGCAGCGACGCGAGCACGTCGGGGCGCGCGAGCATCGGCGACCCGAGCGCGGTCGCGCCGCCGAGCGTCAGGTGGTTGCCGCCGCCGGAGCCGGCGAGCCGCCCGTCGAGCATGTACTTCTCGCTGACCAGGCCGGCGGCGAGCGCGGCGTCGAAGACGGTCGTCACGAGCTGCGCGTACTCGCGGCCGCGCGCGACCGGCGGCAGGTTGACCTCGAGCACGCCGGGGTCGGGCGTGACGGAGAAGTGCGTGAGCGAGGGATCGCGCGGCGGCGGATAGCCTTCGAGGACGACGTCGGTCTGCGCGTCCTGGCGCGCGCGATCGATCGCCGTGATCAGCGCGATGAAGTCCTGCGCGCGCGCGACCGGCGGCAGGAACACGTAGATGTCGTCGCCGCGGCGCTCGACGCACAATGCGGTCCGGATCCCGGACACGATCGCCGGCGCGGGCGCGTTGCGGATCTCGATCTTCGCTTGTCGCGGGTCCGGCTCGGTCGGCTCCTCGATCGGCGCCGGCGGCTCCATGCCGGGGCCGAGCGATCCGAGCGGCAAGCGCAACCCGATCGGGCTGTCGCCGGCGAGCAGGAACAGATGATCGCGGCGGAAGCTCCACGTCTCGGTGAGCCAGGCGTCGCCGCCGGTGTTGCGCGCGAGCGGCAGGACCCAACCGACCGGCGCGCCGGCGCCGCGATCCAAGATCCTCGCGAGGCGCTTGCGCTCCTCGGGATCGTCGAGCGCGGCCTCGCGCGGATCGATCGCGACCGGCAGCTGCGATTCGTCGCGGATCACGTGCCATGGATCTTCGTACGCGGCGTGGATCGTGTCGGTCACGCCGAGCGCGTGCGCGATCGCGCGCGCGACCTGCTCCGCGGAGCCGGTGCGCGGCAGCCCGCGATCGGGCCACAGCGGCTGCGCGTCGGCGCGCGCGATGATCTCGATCGCCCAGCGCGGCAGGCTCTCGCCCGGGTACTGCTTGCCCATGCGATAGAGGACCGCGGCGCCGGGCGCGAGGCGCTTCACGAGCTCGGCGGTCAGCGCGCGACCGCGGCGGTCCTTGGTCGCGCCCATCGCCGCGCCGTTCCACTCGGGCAGCTCCGGCTCGAAGCGCGACGTGAAGGTCGGCTCGCCGCCGATCGTGAGCGGCATGCTCGCGCGGTCGAGCGCCTCGTCACACCGATCGGCGGCGTCGAGGAGCGCGCGCCACGCCTCCTCGGTGTACGGCTCGGTCGGGCGCGCCTCGTGGCCGAGCCGCATGATGCGGGTCTCGAAGCTGACGCTGTCGGCGGCGGTGTCAGACGTACCGTCGAGCGGCGCGGCATGGATCGGCGAGGCGGTCGCGGCGAGCGGGATGTGGCCTTCGCCGGTCATGAGGCCGCTGGTCGCGTCGAGGCCGATCCATCCCGCGCCCGGCAAGAACGCCTCGGCCCACGCGTGCAGATCGACGACGTCGCGATCGACGCCGCGCGGCTCGTCGGGCAGCATGCCCTCGTCGCGCAGCTGGACGAGATATCCGCTGACGAACCGCGCCGCGATCCCGCGCGCGCGCAGGGCCGCGACCAAGAGGACCGCCGAGTCGCGGCACGAGCCGCGCCCGTGGGCGAGCGTCTCCTCGGGCGTCCACACGCCGGCCTCGTCGCGGATCACGTAGCGCACGCGCTGCGCGATCTTCGCGTTCACCTCGACGATCGTCGCGACGGTGTCGCCGCGCGCGGGCAGCTCCTCGAAGAGCGCGCGCGTGCGCTCGCCGAGCGCGTACGCCGGATCGTTGGTGTCGAGGAACGGCGCGAGCTCGGCGGCGAGGTTGTCCGGATAGCGGAACGGCATCGCGCGCGCGCGATCGTCGACGAAGAAGTCGAACGGGTTCTGCGGCTGGACGTCGAGCGCGAGCTCGACCGTCATCTCCAGCGAGGACGTCCGCGCGCCGGCCTTGAACGAGATGCGCGCGACGTGGTTGCCGTGCGGATCGCGCTGCCAGTGCACGCGATGCTCGGGCGAGACCTCGAGCCGGTAGCTCTCGACCCGCGTGCGCGTGTGATCGGCGGGGCGCAAGCGCACCACCTGCGGGCCGAGCGCCGCGGGGCGCGGGTAGCGGTAGACGCTCTTGTGCTGGACGAGGATGCGCACGGGGGCGCTGAGGATATCCCGTCCGCGGGTCAGGGATGTTTCGCGCAGCGGTCGGCCCAGGGCATCTCGCCCAGGCGGAGCTCGCCGAGGTCCTCGCCGCACTCGTCGCAGCGGCCGAACCGATCGTCGTCGGCGTCGAGCAGGCGGCGGCGCGACTCGACCTGCTCGAGCGCGGCGCGGACCTTCTCCTCGTCGGTCATGCCCGGCTTGGTGAGCCCCATCGCCATCACCATCGGGCCCTTGTCCGCGCCGGCGAGCAGCTCGCTCAGGATCGTCGCGAGGGTCTGGCCCCGCTTCATGATGAGGCGGCGCCAGCGCTGCAGGGTGTCGGGAGCGAATCGCATCGCCTCCTTGTACGCGGTGCAACCGGCGGACCTTCCGGTTGTCCTAACGGCGTGAGGGCTTTGATCTGCGCGGTCTTCGCAGCCTGTGCGTCGGCGCAGCCTCCGCCGCCGGTGCCCGCGCCGCTCGGGCCCGGCGTGCCCCGGAAGGCGGCGCCGATGATCCGCGAGGTGCCGCACTTCGACGTCGTCGCCGGCATGCTGATCGACGATCCGTTCCGCTGGCTCGAGGGCGCCCCGCCGTTCGCCGACTCGGCGCAGAAGACGCTCGAGGCGCAGGCGCGCTACGCGCGGCGCACGCTGGCGGCGATCGCCGAGCAGCGGACGTGGATGGCCACGCTCGCCAAGGACGACCGCGCCGCGCCGCGCATCGTCGTCGAGGCGGTGACCGGCACCGAAGACGCGCCGCGCTTCTTCTTGTCCGAGCTGCCGCCCGAGCGCGACACCTACCTCTTGTACGTGCGCGACGGCGTCGACGGTCGTGACCGCTTGTTGATCGATCCGGCGCGGCTCGACGAGCCGGGGCACCGGCACTCGATCGACGCGCTCCTGCCTTCACCCGACGGCGCCAAGGTCGCGTACTCGATCCAGGACAACGGCAACGAGCACGGCGCGATCGAGATCGCCGACGTCGAGACCGGGCTCACCCTCGACGATCGGATCGCAGCGCGCGGCGCGTTCTCGTGGCGCGCCGACGGCGGCGCGATCTTCTACGCGTGGGCGCGCGCGGTGTGGCAGCACGAGCTCGGCACGCCGCAGACCTCGGACAAGAAGATCTTCGACGGCGCGGGCTACGGCGCGACCGATCTCGCGGTGTACGGATATCCGGACAGCGGGTGGGACGTCGCGATCGCGGGCGCCGGCGTCTCGCGTGGATCGCGCGTGCTGGTCGCGCGCGCGGTCGACGTCGCGCAGCACCGCGCGACCTGGCGCGAGGTCGCGGCGCCCGACGACATCGCGGTCCAGGTCTTCGCGCACGGCGACACGATCTACGTATTGACCGGCGCCGGCGCGCCGACCCGGCGCGTGGTCGCGCTCGACGCGAGGACCGGGACGATGAAGACCGCGCGCGAGCTGATCGCCGCCGGGCCCGACGCGATCGAGGCGATCGCGCCGTCCGACGACGGCCTGTACCTCGCGCTCAGGTCGCGCGGCGCGTTCCACCTCGCGCGCGTGCCGTGGACCGGCGGCGCGCCGGCGCGCATCCCGCAGCCGGTCGGCACGTCGGTCGCGTGGTTCCAGACCCGCACGCACGCGCCCGTGATCTTCGAGGTCGACGCGTGGACGCGCGGCCCGTCGTGGCACGCGTACGATCCTGCGCTGGGCACGACCGATCTCGCGCTCGCGCCGGTCGAGGAGGATCCCGACACGATCGTCGAGGAGCAGGACGTCGTCTCGCGCGACGGCACGCGCGTGCCGCTGACGATCTTGCACGGGCAGATGCGATCGCGCGAGGCGCCCGCGATCGTCGAGGGCTACGGCTCGTACGGGATCAGCGCCGCGCCGAGCTACGACCGCGCGGTGCGCGCGTGGATCGCGCGCGGCGGCGTCTGGGCCTACTGCGACACGCGCGGCGGCGGCGGCTGGCTGACGCCGTGGCACCAGGCCGGCATCAAGACGCACAAGGAAGACGCCGTCGACGACTTCCTCGCGTGCGCGCAGGCGCTGGTCGATCGCGGTGACACCCAGCCCGCGCGCTTGACCGCGTACTCGTACAGCTCCGGCGGCGTGCTGATCGGCGGCGCGATCACGCGGCGGCCGGAGCTGTTCGCGGCGGCGATCCTGCGCTCGCCGATCGCGGATCTCGTGCGCGCGCGCGCGCTCGCGACCGGCCGCTACAACGAGAGCGAGTACGGCGATCCGCGCGATCCGATCGATCTGCGCGCGCTGGTCGCGAGCGACCCGTACCACCGCGTGCAGCGCGGCGTCGCGTACCCCGGCGTCTTGTTCTCGATCGGCGCCGAGGACGCGCGCGTCGCCAACTGGCAGGCGGCGAAGCTCGCGGCGCGGCTCGATCACTGCTCGACCAGCGGGCGCGCGGTGCTCGTGCGCGTCGATCCGGAAGCGGGCCACACCGGCGGCGATCGCGCGCAACAGGACGCCGAGTGGGCCGATCTGTTCGCGTTCGCGCGCTGGCAGTCGGGCCTGACTACCGTGCGGTAGCCGGCTTGCCCGCCTTCAGGCGGCGGTGATCGGCGAGCGTGCAGCGATCCATCACGACCTCGATGCCCGCGGCCTCGAGCTGCGCGGCGACGCCGTCGTGGCGCACGCCCTGCTGCATCCACACGACGCGCGGCTTGCACGCGATCAGCTCCCCGACGTGATCGGGCAGCCAGTCGCTGCGCCGGAAGACGTCGACGAGATCGATCGGCGCCGGCACCTCGGCGAGCGAGCCGACCACCGTATGTCCGAACAGTGTTAGGCCTACAAGCTTCGGGTTGACGCCGAAGATCTCGTAGCCGACCTCGTGCAGGTACTCGGGCACGTAGTACGCGGGCCGGCCGTCGTCGTCGTGGATGCCGAGGACGGCGACGCGCGGAGAGGTCGCGAGGATCGCGCGCAGGCGATCGGGATCGGTGACGGGCACCCGATCAGTGTAGCTGCGCGACGAAGACCGGCACGGCCGACAGATGCACGAGCATGACCGCGGAGTACGCGATCGCGCAGGTGACCAGCGAGATCGCGGCGGCGCGCCGATGGCGCAGGCGCCACAGGAGCAAGACGCAGAGCGAGACCAGCGCGAGCTTGATCACCATGAACCCGAGCGGTCCGTGCGTCATCGCGCGGTCCATGATCGGGTTGCCCTCGCTCGCGATCCCCGACCGCACCCAGACGAGCGTGAAGATCGCGTCGAGCAGGTTGAGGACGATCAACGCGGCCGCTGCGAGCTCGATGATCCGGCGCGTCGACTTCATCTTCCACTCGTACCGAAATGCACGGTGCAGGCCACCTGGCTTTGATTGGCAACCATGCGCTTCCTGCTGCCGTCGGACCTCATCGAGCTGCGCGCTGGGGCCACACGTCCTCAGCGCCGCCGCACCTTCTCCCCGATCGAGATCTGCAAATGGAAGCGTGACTACGGTCGTTGCGCCGCGGGGCGAAACGCCCCGTAAGCGCCCGCGATGACGATGGAATGGGACGCGGCGCGCGCTTCGTTGCATGATGCACGCGCATGGCTCGGCTCCGGAGGTTTGCGCTCGTCGCGATCGCGGCGGGCGCGTGCAAGGGCGGTGATTCGTCGTCGTCGCCGTCGCCGTCACCCGCTCCCGCAACCGCGCCGATCGCCGACGCGGCGGTCGCGATGATCGCGCCCGACGCGGCGCCTCCGCCCGCGCATCCGACCGAAACGCTCGCGTCGCCGAACGGCCACGACTTCATCGCCGAGGCGCGCGCGCTGTTCCGGATCGCCGCGTGCGGCGACGGCGATCTGCCGAAAGGCGCCGACCCCGCGATCGTCGACAAGAACTGCGCGCAGATCCGCGCGATCCAAGCGACGTATCGCGATCACTGGCTCGTGCGCGCGTCGCAATGGTTCGCGGCCCACGTGCCGAAGGACGTCCCGAAGAAGGTCGTCTATCCGTTCGCCGGCGGCGATCTCTCGACCGCGCTCACCGTCTATCCCGACGCCGACGAGATCACGACGATCTCGCTCGAGCCCGCCGGCGACGCGCGGTCCGTCGACGATCTGACCGGCAACGAGCTCTCGCGCGCGCTCGACGAGCAGCGCAAGGAGCTCAAGTTCCTCTACACGGTCGACTTCTCGAACACGATGAACTTGATCGACTCGATGCGCGAAGGGCGCCTGCCGGGTCAGCTCGTCTTCAGCTTGAACGCGCTGCGCGTGCACGGGCTCGAGCCGGTGGCGCTCTACTACTTCCACGTCGAGCCGGACGGCTCGCTCAGGTACGTGACCGACGACGACGTCGCGCACGCCGGCGATCCGCGCACCGTGCAGTCGCAGGATCGCAACTCGCACTTCTCGAACATGGAGCTGCGCTTCCGCACGCCCGGCGAGACGCGCGTGCGCGTGTATCGCCACATCCGCTGGAACCTCGACGACGATCACCTGAAGGACGGGCGGTTGATCGAGCACCTCGCGGCGAAGGGGCAGGTCGCCGGCATGACCAAGGCGGCGAGCTACCTGCTCTCGTGGCCGACGTTCTCGACGATGCGCCGCTACCTGCTCGAGCACGTCGTGTGGATGGTGTCCGACGCGACCGGCATCCCGCCCGACGTCGCCGCGCCCGCCGGCTTCAAGCAGGAGACCTACGGCATGTTCGACGGACCGCACATTCCCGCCGGCAACAGCGCCAAGAAGGCGTGGATCGACCTGTTCAAGAGCGCGCCGGTGCGCGAGCTGCCGTTCCGCTTCGGCTACCCCGACAACCACAAGCATCGACATCTCGTGATCACGTACAAGACCGCGTAGTACGCTCGCGAGGTGGAGTCCGGGGGGACACCAGGGGCGACCTCGCGCTCGACCGGCGCGAGCACCGCGCAGGATCGCATCGCGGAGCACCAGCACGCGCAGGAGGTGCTGCGCGCGCGATCGATCGTGCTGGTCGCGGCCGCGCTCTGGCTCCTCGCCGGCGCGCCGCTCGATCTGTTCCTCGCGCACGAGGGGCTCGCGGGGCCGGTCTGGTACTTGATGGCGGTCCGCCTCGGCGCGAGCGCGTATCACGCGATCGCGCTCGCGGTCCTGTTCCGCACGCCGCCGCCGCCGCGCCACGTCGCCGATCCGTTGGTGCTCGGCGTGTTCCCGGTGACCGCGGCCGCGCTCGCGGTCAATTCGCTGCGCGTCGGCGGTCCCGCGTCGCCGTATCACGCGGCGATCCTCCTCGTGCTCCTCGTGCAGGCCTTGGTCAGCTCGAAGCACTGGCGGCGCGGCGCGATCGAGACGACCGCGACCGCGGCGGTCCTGCCGATCACGTTCGCGATCGCGTACCCGCTCGACGCGCCGACGCGCGCGGCGTTCCGCGATCCGCACCAGCTGACGTACTTCGCGACGACGCTGGTGCTGCTCGCGTGCGGGGTCGTGATCATCACCTGGGGCGGGCACATCCTGTGGTCCCTGCGGCGCAGCGTGTTCGAGTCGCGCAACCTCGGGCGCTATCGGTTGCTGCGGCGGATCGGCAAGGGAGGCATGGGCGAGGTCTGGCGCGCGCACGATCGCGCGACCCGGCGCGACGTCGCGCTCAAGATCCTGTCGCCGGAGCACGGCCGTACGCCGGCGGCGATCGCGCGCTTCGAGCGCGAGATCGAGGCGACCGCGTCGCTGACTCACCCTAACACTGTTAGGATTTACGACTGGGGCGTGACCGCCGACGGCGTCTGGTACTACGCGATGGAGCTGCTCGACGGCGTCGATGCGCGCTCGCTGGTGCGCGCGCGGGGGCCGTTGCCGCCGGCGATCGCGGTCGGGTGGATCGCGCAGGCGGCCCGCGCGATCGCGGAGGCGCACCGGAAGGGCATCTGCCACCGCGATCTCACGCCCGGCAACCTGTTCGTCGTCGCGCGGGACGGTGAGGCCGATCAGGTGAAGGTGCTCGACTTCGGCGTCGCGCGGACGATCGGGCCGGAGCTGGAGGGCCTGACCGTCTCCGGGGCGGTGCTCGGCACGCCGGGCTACATCGCGCCCGAGGTCGCGGCGGGCGCGTCCGCGACGCCGGCCTCCGACGTCTACGGCCTGGGCGCCGCGCTCTACTTCATGCTCACGGGGAAGAGCCCGCGCGACGCCGCGAAGGCGGCGGGATCGCCTCCGCCTCCTTCGGAGCTGCGCGAGGGCGTGCCCGCCGTCGTCGACGACGTCGTCGTGCGCGCGCTCGACGCGGTGCCGGATCGCCGCTACCTCGACGCCGGCGAGCTCGCGACCGCGCTCGCCGAGACCGGGCTCGCCGAGCCGGGCGGGCCGCGGCTGTCGCTGGAGAGCGTCCCGCCGGCCCACGGCGTCGACGATACGGTCGACGCGGCGCTCGAAGCGACGTCGGCCGAGGCGCCCCGCGGTAAGATGCGCGCGTGAGCACGCGCCCGCGCCGCACGCGGACGATTCCGCCGCCGCTGGCGCCACCGTTCCCGCGGGCGGTGCCGACGTGGGTCGGGCGCGAGTCCGAGCTCGCGCGCGCGGTCGCGCTGTTCGAGCGCGAGACGCTGCACCTGATCTACGGCGTCGGCGGCGTCGGCAAGAGCGAGTTCGTCTTCCGCTTGTTCGACGAGGTGCGCGAGAAGCCGGCGTGGACGATCGCGCCCGCGGTCCTGGTCGGCGTGCGCCCCGGCATGGCGCCCGAGCACGTCGTCGCCGCGATGCGCGTCGCGATCGGCCCGCGCCGCGCGAAGATCGCGATCAACACCAGCGGCGCCGCCGGCCTCGAGGACGATCTCGCCGAGGCCGCGCGCGTGCTCGACGCCGCGCCGATCCTCGTGTTCCTCGACGACGTCCATCACCTCGCGCCCGAGGCGGCCGCGCGCGTGCTCGGCTTCTTGTCGCGCCACGTGCGGAAGTCGCGCATCGTCGCGTCGTCGCGCGTCGAGATCCCGCTGCCCGAGGGCACGCCGCCGCCCGCGATCCATCGGCTCGGTCCGCTCGACGAAGGCGCGACCCGCGATCTCGTCACGCGCTTGTCCGAGCGCTTGGGCGTCGCGCCGCCGGACGGGTCGCTCGTCTATCGCAGGAGCGGCGGCTCGCCGTTCTACGTCTTGCGCGACGTCGCGGGCGATCCCGGCGGCGAGGTCGGCGCGCTCGATCAAACGCTCCGAGAGCTTCCGGACGATGCGCGCGCGCTGCTCGGCGCGCTGGCGTCGGCGCGCGCGCCGCTGTCGCCGCGCGACGTGCAAGAGCTCGGCGCCGACACCGCGCTGCGCGAGCTCGGCCGCCGCTTCCTCGTCGACGCGCTCCGCGATCAAGTCCTCGTGCACGATCTCGTGCGCGACGCGTGGGTGCGCACCGCGAGCCTGCGCGAGCGCGCCGCCGCGCACCGCCGCATGGCGGATCTCTGCCGCGCGCGCGCCGAGAAGGACGGCAAGGTCGCGCCCGCCGACGCCGGCGACGTCGTCGAGGCGGTGCGCCACCTGGTCGCCGCGGGCGACGCCGAAGAGGCGTGGGAGCTGGCGCAGCACGCGTATCGATCGGTCGCCGCCGCCGGCCTCGATCACCTGCTGCTCGACGATCTGCGCGCGATGGGCGGGTTGCTCGCCGGTGATCGCGAGCAGATCGCGCTGATGAGCGCGCGCATCTTGGTCCGGCGATCGCAGATCGCCGAGGCCGCCGATGTCCTCGCAGCGTTAGGCGATCGAGGATCGCACGCGAGCTTCCGCTGGCTCGTGCTGTCGGGCGAGGTCGCGCAGCGGCGCGGTCGCCTTGGCGAGAGCGAGTCGTTCTTCCGCCGCGGGCGCGCGGCCGCGACCACGCCGGCCGAGAAGCTGCAGGCCGCGCTCGAGCTCGCCGACGTCGCGTCCTTGCGCGGGCAGAACGACGAGGCGCGCCGCGTGCTCGAGGCCGCGCGCGCCGAGCACGAGCCGCTCGCGCCGCGCGATCAAGGACGCTTCGGCTGGTCGATCGTGCTCTCGTACATCATCGAGGAGCGCTTCGCCGAGGCCGCGATCGCCGCGCAGCAAGCGGCGGCCCCGCTCGGCGGCGGCGGCCACGAAGACCTCGAGGTGCTGCTCGCGCTCCTCGAGGTGCTCGCGCGCGCGGAGCTCGACGATCTCGCCGGCGCGACCGCGCTGCTCGATCGCGTCGTCGCGCGCGCGACCGCGGCGGGCGCCTTGCGCGAGCACGTGCAGCAGCTCTATCGCGGCCTGATCTCGTTCTTCGCCGGCGAGCTCGCGACCGCCGAGGGCCAGCTCGCGACGTCGTTCTCGTACCTGACCGATCACGCGGATCACGTGATGGCGTCGATCGGCGGCTACTACCACGTCAGCGCGCTGCTCGCGCGCGGCGAGATCGCGCTCGGGGTCGATCTCGCGGCGCGCATGACGCGCCTCGCGGCGGCGTCCGAGCTCGAGACGCTCGCGCCGCACGGCCGCGCGGTGCAGGCGGAGGCGCTGCTCGCCGCCGGCCGCACCGACGAGGCGCGCGGGCTCGCCGAGGCCGCGCTCGCCGCGCCGCGCGTGTGCGATCAGGCGCGCTGGCTCGCGCACACCGTGCTCGCGCGCGCCGCCGCCGAGGCCGGCGATCTCGCGACCGCGCGCGCGCACCTGAACGACGCGATCGCGCCGCTCGGCGGCGACCCCGACGCCACCGCGGAGCACCTGCAGTACGCGCGCGCGCGCCGCGCCGCGCACGATCTCGAGATCGCGCGCGTCGAGCTCGCGGGCGGAGATCCGACGCGCGCCGCCGAGGCCGCCGAGCGCGCGCGCCGTCACTACCGATCGACCGGGCGCCGCGGCCAAGAGGCGCGCGCGACGATCGCGGTCGCCGCGGCGAGGGCGGCGCTCGCCGTCGGCGCCCCGGAGATCGGGGCCCCGACGGGATCTTTGACACGGGGCGGGCCCGGCGTCGAGCTCGACGCCGCCGAAGAGGCGGTCGGCGCCGCCGAGCTGCTCGCGCGCGCCTGCGGATACCGTCGCGTGCTCGCACGCTGCGCGCTGGTGCGGGCCGCGATCGCGCGCAAGCGCGGCGGCGATCCGCGCATCTCGCTCGCGATCGCCGCCGATCCGGCGTTCCCCGAAGGACGCGCGGTGCTCGCCGCGCGCGGCGAAGCCGAGGCGCAGCCCGGCGTGCGCGCGACGCTCGCCGGCCTCGGCCTGCTCGCGGGCCCGCGCCATCGCGTCAGCGGCCGCGGCGGCGCGCGCGTCGTCACCGACGCCGAGCTCGAGGCCGTCCGCGCGACCCACCCGATCGTCGTCGAGCCCGCGCGCGCGTCGCTCACCGCGCACGCCGGCGGCGCGACGCGCGTCGATCGCGGGCGTCCGCTCCTGTGCGAGCTGTTCGCCGTGCTCGTCGACGCGCAAGGGCAGGTCGTCACCCCCGAGGCGCTGTTCCTCCAGGTCTGGGGCGGACCCGAGTACCACCCGCTGCGTCATCGCAACACGCTCTACGTCGGGCTCAAGCGCCTGCGGCAAGCGCTGCGCGATCTGCTCGGCGACGATCGCGAGATCGTCGAGACCGCGAGCGGCGGCTGGCGCCTCGCCGACGGCGTCGACGCCGTGGTCGTGCGTCCGGCCGACTAGAACTGCCAGCCGCTCGCGATCGTGAACGTCGGCGTGAAGACGTAGCTCGTGTAGAGCTCGTCGAGCTTCTTCGACGCCATCGACGTGTAGATCTGCTGGCGCGCCGGATCGGAGGGCGTGAAGTCGGGGCGCACGTCGGTCGACGCGGCGAACGTGCCGGTGAAGCCGACCGCCGCGCGCAGGGTCAGGTTGTCGGCGAGCGCCCAGCGCCAGCCGAGCTCCGCGTCGAGCATGTGCAAGGTCGAGTACACGCGATAGCGCCGGTCCGCCGATCCCGACGGCGGCATCGCGCCGGTGACCGCCGTGATCAGCTCCGACGTCGTCGCGCCGCCGCCGAGCGCGAGCATCCCGTAGCCGCTCTCGACGTAGAAGCCGCGCGACTCGAACGGCCGCCAGCCGACGTGGGCGCGCGCGACCGCGCTCGAGTCGAGCGCGACGTGCACGAGATCCGCCTGCGCCTTGGTCATGCCGCCGAACGCGACGACGGTCGTGCCGATCGCGTCGACGTACGTGCCGGGCAGCCAGCCGACGCCGAGCGACAGCTGCACGCGCCCGCGCCCTTCGGCCCACAAGGTCGCGCCGACGTCGAGCGGGAAGTCGGTGCGGAGCTCGGCGCCGCCCCGCCAAGGAGACGCGCGCGCCGCGCCACCGATCAAGACCAAGACGAGGAGCGCGCGCATGATCGATCGTAGCGTTCGATCGCGCGCGCGAACATCGGAGCTACGCTGATCTCGTGTTCGAGCGACGCACCGAAGACCTGCTCCCCTGGCGCGCCTTCGCGGTGCGCATGGCGATCTTCCTGGGCATCGCGTTCGCGGGGATCGCGGGCGCGCTCCTGATCGGCGTCGTCGGCTACCACGTCATCGCCGGCCTGGGTTGGATCGACTCGCTGCTCAACGCGTCGATGATCCTGTCGGCGATGGGCCCCGTCGATCGGCTCACGACCGACGGGGCCAAGGTGTTCGCCTCGATCTACGCGCTGTTCTCGGGCGTCGTGTTCATCACGTCGATCTCGGTGGTGCTCGCGCCGGTGTTCCACCGCGTGCTGCACCACTTCCATCTGCCCGATCGAGAATGATCAGGACTGCGGAGGCGCGGTGACCGCGGCGCTCATCGGCTGCATGTACATCACGCACGCGCCCCAGAAGCCCTCGAGCGTGTCGGTGCCCGATCGATCGCCGACGACCTTGTCGCTCGCGCCGTTGATGATGATCGCGTCGCAGCCGGCCTTCGCGGCGTCTTCGCGGATCGCCGCGATGATGCCGGGCATCTCGTCGAAGCTGAGCGAGCTCGACTGCCGGCCCTGGATGATGCCGACCTCGACGTACGGCACGTTCGGGTGACCGGTCGTGAAGAGCGCGACCGACTCCGGCGCGCGCGGCGCCATCGGGCGCGGCGAGGGGTTGGTGGCGATGAAGCGCGTGGTGGTGCCACACGCGGCGGCGAGCAGGATCACGGGGAGGAGGCTACGCATGGTCGATCCCATGTGCAGCGCGCGTGCCTGCCCGGAACGGCGATCAACCGCTACACCGATGCCACCTCGTGCCCGGTTCCTGCCGCCCGGCGAGAACAACGCTTCTCACCACAGTGTCACTGCTTCTTGCGGAACGCGCGCGGCGAGATCCCCGTCCAGCGCCGGAACGCGCGCGCGAAGTTCGCCGGATCCGAGTAGCCGAGCCGCGCGCCGATCTCGTCGACCCCGAGCTCGCCCGCGCGCAACAGGTGGGTCGCGCGATCGCGGCGCGCCTCGTCGAGCAGCGCCGAGAACGACGTGTCGTGCTCGGCCAACCTTCGCTTGAGCGTGCGCACCGAGACGTGCATCCGCTCCGCGACCTGGTCGAGCGTGCGGAAGCCCGCATCGGACGGCAACAGCGCGCGCACCTGCGCCAGCGGATCCGCGACGCCGAGCTCCGCGAGCTCGCGCTCGCACTGCTCGCGCGCGATCTGCTCCGCGACCGGATCGCGCTCGGCGATCGGCAGCGCGAGGATCGACGCGTCGAAGATCATGCGGTGCTGCGGCTGCGCGAAGCGCAGGTTCGCCGGCGCCATGTTCTTGAACCGCGCGTAGTAGGCCGGCTCGTCGAACGCGAGATCGACCGAGCCCGCGAGCACGCGCCCGCACAAGGCGTTGCCGATCTGCCAGATGCCGGTGACCAGCGCGAGCACGATCGCGTCTTGCGCGGCGCCGAGCGGCGCGCGCTCCTCGATCACGAGCGCGGCGGTCTTCTCGATCACCTCGAGCCGCAGCGCGAGCGCGTTGGTGCGCGTCGGCGCGAAGCGCGCGGCGATCTCGAGCGCGTCGCGGACCGTCGAAGACGCCATCGCCGCGAAGCCGACGAAGCCGTGCCACGAGATCCGCATCTGCAAGCCGAGATGGAAGCCGAGCGCGGGCTCGCCGGTCAGCGTGCGCGCGCGCTCGACCAGCCCGATCACCGTCGCGAGCGGCAGCCGGCGCCCCGGCGCGGCGAGCCCCCCGGCGTCGAGGCCGGTGCCGGCGAGGAGCTGCTCGGGCGTGACCCGCCAGCGCCCGCACAGCTGCACGAGGTGCAGCGCGTGGACCGCGGGCAACGTGTACGACTCCATCGGCGTGGCCCAGGATGACCGATCGTTGGCACGCGGTCACCTACCGCACGTGCGCTCGGCGACGCACGATCGCACCATGACGCCTACACCGGTCGTTCGCGATCTCACGTTCGATCTCGATCAGGTCCCGCGCCACTGGCACGGCGGCCGGCGGTCGGTGTCGATCTTCTTCGACAACCTCTCGATCTTCTTCCCGTCGGGCGAGCGCTTCTTCGTCGCCGCGGTGAAGGCGCATCGCGATCGTGCGACCGATCCGAAATTGCGCGACGAGGTCCGCGCGTTCTGCGCGCAGGAGGGCATGCACGGCCGCGAGCACGTCCGCTACAACCGCCGGCTCGAGGAGCACGGCTATCCGGCGGCGAAGCTCGAGTCGAAGGTCGAGCGGCTGCTCAAGCGCGTGACCAAGCTGCTGTCGCCGCGCGCGCGCCTCGCGGTGACGTGCGCGCTCGAGCACTTCACGTCGCTGATGGCGCACATGCTCCTCGAGGACGGCCGCGGCCTCGAGGGCGCCGACCCGCGCATGGCGGCGCTGTGGCGGTGGCACGCCGCCGAGGAGAGCGAGCACAAGGCGGTCGCGTTCGATCTCTACGTCGCGTCGGGCGGCGGCTGGTGGACGCGCGTGTGGACGATGGTCGGCGCGACGATCGTCTTCTGGGCGAAGGTGCTCGAGCAGCAGATCCGCATGATGCGCGCCGACGGCTGTCTGTGGTCGCCGCGCGAGTGGGGACGCCTCGCGTGGTGGCTCTACGGCAAGCCCGGCCCGATGCGGAAGATCGTCTGGAAGTACCTCTCGTACTACCGGCCGAGCTTCCACCCGTGGCAGGTCGACACCCGCGCCTTGCTCGAGGACTGGAAGACGAAGCAGGCCGCCTAGAAATCGAAGACGGGAGGCTCGAGATCGTCGTCGAGCTCGCGCGGCTGGACGGGCGCGGCGAGCGCGCGCGCGAGCTCGATGATCGCGCGATCGAACGCGCTGCAATGGAGCACGCGATCGCCCGTCGTGATCGTGACGTCGGTCGGATCGCCGCCGCGCGTGCACACCCCGCCGAAGCGCACGCGCACCGGCGCGCGCGCGATCACGCGATCGACGCCCCAGCCGGCGCCGGTCAGGAAGATCCAGTGCACGCCCGCGCGACAGCCGAGATCCGCCCGGCGCACGTCGATGCGCTCGGCGCCGTCGGGGCCGGCGAGCGCGGCCTCGTCGTAGGAGAGCGCTCGTCCGTCGCACCACGCGTCGCGCGCGGCGAGCTCCGGCGCGTCGTCGACGCCCGCGCGCGCGGTCGCGCACATCGCGATCGAGAAGACGATCACCCTCACGATGCGCGAGACACGCCTCGCGCGCCGCGGTTGCTACTTCGTCACGCCGGTGTCGATCCGGAACGGAAGACAGACGTCTTCCTGGGTCGCGAAGATCTTCAGGAGATCGGCCGCGACCGCCGGGACGTCTTCGTTCGATTCCCGGAACGCGAGGCGGATGCAGCCGCCGCCGTCGGCGCCGCCGTAGCAGGTGCCGAAGTACGCGTCGGCGACGCCGAGCTTCCAGACGTCCTTCTGGTGCGCCTTGAAGGCGGCCTCGATCGTCGCCGGCTCGTCGCGCCCGTTGCCGACGCGCTCGCCGACGTACGATCCGTCGACGACGCCGTCGCCGCCTTCGCACGCCTGCCAGATGCGCAGGCCGGCGTCGTGATCGTCTTTCAAGAGCCGCCCGCGCGCCTCGGACGGCACGCACGACGACGGCACCGGCTCGGGCGCGTGCTCGCACGCGCGGATCCGATGAGGCGCGGGCGGCGGCAGATCGATCGTGCGCACCGGCGTCGCCGGCCCGCACGCCGCCACGAAGATCAAGAGTCGCTTCACGACCGCGCCGCGTGCGCCGCGATCACGTCCGCGACCGCGAGCGTCAGCCGCCGCGCCGTCGGGATGTCGAGGAACTCGTTCGGGCCGTGCGCGTTGGAGCCGGGGCCGAGCACGCCGGTGATGAAGAACTGCGCCTGCGGGTAGCGCTTGCCGAGCATGTTCATGAACGGGATCGATCCGCCTTCGCCCATCAGCACCGGCGGCTTGCCGAAGCGGCGCTTCGACGCCTCCTCGAGCGCGGTCTCGAGCCAGGGCGCGAGCGCCGGCGAGTCCCAGCCCGCGTTGGCGCTCGCGTTCGCGAACTTCACGTGCGCGCCGTACGGCGGATCCTTCTCGAGCAGCGCCTTCACCTTCTGCACGGCGCCGTCGGCGTCGAGGGTCGGCGGGATGCGCAACGACAACTTCAAGGACGTCTTCGGGCGCAGCACGTTGCCCGCGTTCAAGACCGTCGGGAACCCGTCGGCGCCGGTGGTCGCGAGGGCGGGGCGCCACGTGCGGTTCAAGATCAGCTCGGCGGGCTCTTTCGTGACGGGCTTGACGCCCGAGAGCACCGGGAACTTGTTCCAGATCTCTTCGCCCAGGACCTCGGCGGCGCGCGCCGCTTGCTCGATGCGCTGGCGCGGGATCGTCACGCTCAGCTCGAGCGGCTTGATCAGCCCGGTCGCCGCGTCCTCGATCCGATCGATCAGCGCGCGCGCGACGCGGAAGCTCGACGCGATCACGCCCGAGCCATCCCCCGAGTGCACGCCCTCCGACAGCAGCTCGACCTCGAGCGTGCCGATCACGAGCCCGCGCAAGGACGTCGTGAGCCACATCTGATCGTAGTTGCCGCAGCCCGAGTCCAGGCACACGACGAGCGACGGCGTGCCGATCCGCGGCGCGAGGTGCTCGATGTACGCGGGCAGGTCGTAGCTGCCCGACTCCTCGCACGCCTCGATGATCACGACGCAGCGCGCGTGCGGGATCTTGTCCTTGCGGAGCGCGCCGAGCGCCGTCACCGACGCGAAGATCGCGTAGCCGTCGTCGGCGCCGCCGCGCCCGAACAGGCGCTCGCCCTCCATCACCGGCGTCCACGGGCCGAGGCCGTCGCGCCAGCCGGTCATCTCGGGCTGCTTGTCGAGGTGGCCGTAGAGCAGGACGGTGTCGCCGTCGCGGGTCGTGCCGGGGACGTCGATGTAGATCACCGGCGTGCGGTCACCGAGCCGCACGACCTCGAGGGTCGCGCCCTCGGGGAGCTGCGCCTTCGCCCAGCCCGCGAGCAGCTCGACGGCCTTGTCCATGTGGCCGTGCGACTTCCACTCGGGGTCGAACATCGGCGACTTGTTGGGGATGCGGATGTAGTCGATCAGCGTCGGGACGATGGAACCCTTGAACTGCTCTTCGACCCAGGGGCGCGCGGCGTCGGTCAGCATGCGCGCACTCTATCTCATGATCAGCTCACGGGTGATTCACGTGAGCCTCGTGGATTCCCTAGCCCCGGAAGCCGTCTACTGGGCGAACAGGGGGAACACGGATGCGCATCGATCGAATCGTCTTGTCACTCGTGTTGTGCAGCGCCGGCGTCGCGGCCGCCGACGACACCACCACGCCTTCCACGACCGAGGAAGCGAAGGCCCAGCCGAAGGAGCCCGAGGCCGGCGACTTCGACGCGGGCGGTCAGGTCCGCCTGCCCAACGGCCCCGACGAGATGGGCAAGTACGCCACCTACAACTGGATCGCCGTCGACGCGCGCGGCAAGTACTACCTGACCAAGGACATCACCGTCGACGGCTACGCGCCGCTCGCGATCGTCCACCCCGACACGCTGATGGACGGCTCGCAGCCGAAGATGTTCGGCGGCCTCCAGGCGCAGTTCGAGGCCAAGCTGCCCAAGCTCGGCGACATGCCCATGGTCCCGCACTACGACATCGACATGGGCCTCAAGCTCGACGTCACGTACATGCACGAGCGCGCGATGCTGCTCAGCGAGAAGGACTTCCCGCTCTTCATCGGCGACTACACGCCCGGCATCGCCGGCGGCCTCCGCATGAAGATCAAGCTGTCGTCGCTGGTCGACTTCTCGCTGGTGCCGAAGGTCCTCTATCAGGGCGGCGGCAAGCTCGCGGCGATCGACGCGGTCCAGGTCCCGACCAGCTTGATCCTGAAGCTCGGCGATCTCGTGAAGGTCGCGGCCGACGTCGGCGTGTACACGGGCGACGACTTCAAGTTCGGCGGCGACAGCGGCGGCCGCGTCGCGCTCGGCGCGTCGCTCGACGTGAAGATCGGCCCGATCCTCACGCACGTCGGCGGTGGCCTCGCGAGCTTGATGACCGGCCCCGCGTATCCGACGGTGCGCGACTCGGTCTACCTCGACCTCAACGTCAAGTACGCGAAGTGAGCACGCGCGGGCCGCGCGCCGTGATCGCGATCGTGTGCTCGTAGTGCGCGGCCCATGAGCGGTCGATCGTCTTGACGGTCCAGCCGTCGTCGGCGATCTCGACGTCGCCCGAGCCGAGCGTGAACATCGGCTCGATCGCGATCACGAGCCCGGCCTTGAGGCGCGTGCCGGTCCCCGCGCGCCCGACGTTCGGCACCGCGGGCGGCTCGTGCATGCGGCGGCCGACGCCGTGCCCGGTGAAGGCGCGGACGATCCCGCTGCCTCCGGCGACGCGCGAGATCGCATCGCCGAGATCTCCCAGGCGCGCTCCGACGACCGCGCGCTCGATCGCGGCGTCGAGCGCCGCGCGCGTCTTGTCGACGAGCCCGCGCGCCGCCGCCGACACCACGCCGACGCCGATCGTGCGCGCGCCGTCCGCGACCCAGCCGTCCTTCGCGCACGCGAAGTCGATGCCGATGACGTCGCCTTCGCGCAGCGCGCGCCCCGACGGGATCCCGTGCACGACCTCTTCGTTGATCGACGTGCACAAGACCGACGGATACGGCGGCGCGCCGCCCGGCGCGTAGCCGATGTAGACCGACTCGCCCTTGGCGGCCGCGAGCTCGCGCGCGGCGATCCGCTCGAGCTCGCGGGTCGTCACGCCCGGCACGCACGCCGCCTCCACTGCGTCGAGGACGCGCGCGACCACCTCGCCGGCGCGACCGATGCGCGCGATCTCGTCTTCACTTCGGAGCACGATGCCCATGCCGCATTTTCGGGTGATCCGATCGTCCCGTCACCTCCCCGAAATGACGGGATGCTTCCAGGACTTCGCGGAGCTACACGGGACCTTCGCCGCGCTATCATTTCCCCATGGTCATCCGCCTGGCAGACGAGAAGACGCCGACCAAGCCGCGCCGCGAAGGCGAACGGCAGACCGGCCTCGTTCTCGACGAGCGGACGCGCACCAAGAAGCCTCCGCTCTACAAGGTGCTGCTCCACAACGACGACTACACGACCAAGGAGTTCGTCGTGTGGGTCCTGCAGAACGTCTTCCACAAGAGCGAGGGCGACGCGGTCGCGATCATGTCGCACGTGCACAACCACGGCGTCGGCGTCGCCGGCGTCTACACCTACGAGGTCGCCGAGACCAAGGTCTCCAAGACGCAGCAGTTGGCGCGGGCGCACGAGTATCCCCTACAGCTCTCGATCGAGCCGACCGAGTGAGACTGGAGAACCGATGTTGTCACCCGAGCTCCAAGCCACGTTGCAACGCGCGGTCTCCGACGTGCGGCGCCGCCGCCACGAGTACCTGACGCTCGAGCACCTCTTGCTCGCGATGCTCGAGGATCCGTCCGGCAAGGACATCCTCAAGAAGTGCGGCGGCGATCTCGAAGAGCTCCGCGTCGAGCTCGAGGACTTCCTCGAGGAGTCCGTCGAGGAATTGCCCGAGGGCGAGGAGTCCGGGCCCGATCAGACGCTCGCGTTCCAGCGCGTCCTCCAGCGCGCGGCGATGCACGTGCAAGGCGCCGGTCGCGCGCAGATGACGACCGGCAACCTCTTGGTCGCGATGTACCGCGAGCGCGACTCGCACGCGGTGTACCTGCTCGAGCAGCAGGGCATCACGCGCTTCGACGTCGTCAACTACATCTCGCACGGCGTCGCGAAGGTCGACGGCGGCCCGGTCGTGCCGCGCGCGCGCCCGGCCGGTGGTGCCGACGACGAGGACGGCGAGGAGCAGGTCGCGAACCCGCTCGAGAGCTTCTGCACCGATCTCACGCAGCGCGCGCGCGAAGGGAAGATCGATCCGCTGATCGGCCGCGCCGACGAGATCGAGCGCATGGTCCAGGTGCTGTGCCGCCGGCGCAAGAACAACCCGCTCCTGATCGGTGAGCCCGGCGTCGGCAAGACCGCGCTCGCCGAGGGCTTGGCACTCCGCATCGTCGAGAAGAAGGTCCCCAAGATCCTCGAGGAGGCCAAGATCTACGCGCTCGACATGGGCGCGGTCTTGGCCGGCACGCGCTACCGCGGCGACTTCGAGCAGCGCCTGAAGGCGGTGATCGACGTCCTCATCGAGGACAAGCACGCGATCCTCTTCATCGACGAGATCCACAACATCATCGGCGCCGGCGCGACCTCGGGCGGCACGATGGACGCGGCGAACATGCTGAAGCCGCCGCTGTCCAACGGCGACATCCGCTGCATCGGGTCGACCACCTTCAAGGACTACCGCCAGGCGTTCGAGCGCGACCGCGCGCTCGCGCGCCGCTTCCAGCGCATCGACGTGCCGGAGCCGACCGTCGGCGAGGCGGTCGAGATCCTGAAAGGGCTCAAGCCTCGGTACGAAGATCACCACGGCGTGAAGTTCACCGACGCGGCGATCACCGCCGCGGCCGAGCTGTCGGCGCGCCACATCTCCGGATCGCACCTGCCCGACAAGGCGATCGACGTCATGGACGAGGCGGGCGCGCGCGTCCGCCTCATGCCCGACGAGTCGCGGCCCAACGAGATCCGCCCGAACCTGATCGAGGAGGTCGTCTCGAAGATCGCGCGCATCCCGATGCGCTCGGTGTCGGCGACCGACAAGTCGAAGCTCGCCAACCTCGAGCCCGATCTCAAGCGCGTGATCTTCGGCCAGGACCAGGCCATCGATCAGCTCGCGACCGCGATCAAGCTGTCGCGCGCGGGCCTCGGCAACCCCGACAAGCCGACCGGCAACTTCTTGTTCGCGGGCCCGACCGGCGTCGGCAAGACCGAGCTCGCCAAGCAGCTCGCGTCGACGCTCGGCGTCGAGTTCATCCGCTTCGACATGTCCGAGTACATGGAGAAGCACACGGTGTCGCGGCTGATCGGCGCGCCGCCCGGCTACGTCGGCTTCGATCAAGGCGGCCAGCTGACCGACGCGATCAACAAGCACCCGTACTGCGTCGTCCTCCTCGACGAGATCGAGAAGGCGCACCCCGACATCTTCAACATCCTCTTGCAGGTGATGGATCACGCGACC
The DNA here is from genome assembly GCA_035493675.1 of Kofleriaceae bacterium. GTDB lineage: Bacteria > Myxococcota_A > Polyangia > Haliangiales > Haliangiaceae > JAIOQA01. The sequence goes on from DATJIA010000185.1 coordinate 32,995, forward strand.
CTCACCGACAACAACGGGCGCAAGAGCGACTTCCGGAACGTCATCCTGATCATGACGACCAACGCCGGCTCGCGCGAGATGGCGGCGGGCCGCATCGGCTTCGGCGACACGCTCGGCGACACCAAGGAAGCCAAGAAGGCGCTCGAGCGCCTGTTCACGCCCGAGTTCCGCAACCGCCTCGACGCGACCGTCTTCTTCGGCGCGCTGCCGATGGAGGTGATCAAGCGGGTCGCGCAGAAGTTCCTCGACGAGCTCGACGGCCAGCTCGCCGAGAAGAAGGTGCACCTCGACGTCACCGAGGCGGCGCGGACCTGGTTCGCCGAGCACGGCTACGACAAGTCGATGGGCGCGCGCCCGATGGGCCGCCTGATCCAGACGACCTTGAAGGCGCCGCTCGCCAACGAGATCCTGTTCGGCAAGCTCGTCCATGGCGGCGTCGCCAAGATCGACGTCGACGCCAAGGGCGAGATCACGATCGAGTGCGAAGGCAACCCGCCGCCCGACGCGGAAGACGAAGCGTCGAACTAGCGCTACGCTCCGCTCATGAAGCGAGCGCTCGTCCTCTTCTTGTTCCTGCTCGTCGGTTGTCACAAGTACAACGCGCTGGTCGAGGCGAACGCGACCTGCGACGAGAAGTGGGCGGACATCGACGCGCAGCTGCAGCGGCGCTACGACCTGATCCCGAACCTGGTCGCGACCGTGAAGGCGTCGGCCAAGTACGAGCAGGAGACGCTCGACAAGGTCGTGCAGGCGCGCGCATCCGCCACGCAGATCCACCTGAGCGCGGATGACTTCAGCGATCCGGCGAAGGTGCAGGCGTTCCAGAACGCGCAGCAGGGCCTCTCGTCCGCGCTGTCGCGATTGCTCGTCGTGCAGGAGCAGTATCCGGATCTGAAGGCGAACGCCGCGTACCACGATCTCACCGTCGAGCTCGAGGGCACGGAGAACCGGATCCTGCGCGCGCGCGAGGAGTACAACGCGGCGGTGAAGGTCTACAACGCCGAGCTGCGCAAGGTCGGCGGTCAGGTGATCAACGCCGTCACCGGCAAGCCGTTCAAGCCGCGCGTCTACTTCACCGCGTCGACCGAAGCGCAGACCACGGTCCCGAAGGTCGACCTCTGATGCGCGCCGCGGCGATCCTCGCCGCGTTCGCCGCGACGGTGGCGCTGCCGCCGCTGGTCGGGCAGGTCATCGATCCGGCGCACCAGCTGTCGACGTCGGAGTACTCGAGCCTCGACGGCGAGCTCGAGGGCCTGCGCAAGACGACCGGCCACGCGATCGTCGTCTACCTGGTGACGTCGCTCGAGGGCGAGACGATCGACGATCTCGCGTATCGCGCGTTCAACACGTGGGGCGTCGGCGACAAGCAGCGCGACGACGGCGTCTTGATCGTCGTCGCGACCGGCGATCGCCGCGTGCGCATCGAGACCGGCAAGGGCGTCGGCGGCGCGCTGACCGATCTGCAGGCCAACGACATCATCCGCAAGCAGATGGGGCCGCTGCTCGCGAAGGGCCAGCTCTACGACGGGCTCGAGGCCGGCGTCCACGCGGTCGCCGCGGCCCTCGCGCACGAGGACGAGACGGGCGCGGGCCCACCGCCACCACCGCCCGCGTCGAACCCCGTCCCGACGGGCTCGATCATCGGCGTGATCGGCTTCGTCGTCCTGCTCGTGATCCTCTCGATCATCTTCCCGCCGTTCCGCTCGGTGCTCTGGACCATCCTCCAGATCCTCTCGATGTTCTCCGGCCGCGGTGGCGGCGGCGGAGGCGGCGGAGGCGGCAGCAGCCGTTACGGCGGCGGCGGCGGCAGCTCCGGCGGCGGCGGGTCGAGCGACTCGTACTAGCCGTCGTCCGGATCAGATCCGGAATCACGGACGACGGACGACGGACGACGAATCTCACGGGTGCGAGCTCGGATCCGCCGGGTTCTTGAGCAGCGCCAGCTCGTCGAGGTCGGCGTAGCCGTCGCCGTCGCGATCGATCGCGATGCGCGAGCCCGAGCCGACCGGCACGCAGGTGAAGGTCACCGGCGGCAGCAGCTTGGCCGCGATCAGCGAGCGCAGGTCCGCGTCGGAGATCGGCGGGACCGAGGCCGACGCCGGCTGGAAGCCGCCCGCGCCGAACAGGAAGCCCGCGTCCTGGCCGAGCGCCGACGTCGTCTTCGCGACGAGATCGCACTCACCCGCCATCGAGCGCTCCTCGAGGAGGTCGAGGCGCGCGCCCGCGGTCGCCGCGTTGGTCGAGGTCATCGTGATCTGCTGACCGACGATCGGCGCCTCGTTCGAGTCGAACGCGAGCAGGTAGTTCACGAGCGCGTGGCGCAGCTTGAAGCCGCCGACGTCGTCGGGCGGACCGATGAACTGGACCTGACCTTGCGCGAGCAGGTTGGGATCGACGAACGGGATGCCGTACGGGTTCGGCGGCACCACCTGACCGGTGAGCAACGTGACCGGCACGTCGGACTTCATGAAGACCTGACCCGTGAAGAAGTGCTCGAGCTGACCGACCGAGCCGTCGTGCAAGAAGCTGAAGCCGCGGATCTGATCCGACGGCGGCACGCCGGTCTGCAGGATCACGGTGCCCGGGTTCAGCGTGTCCGGCGAGCTCGCGAACATGCCGACCTTCGTGTAGAGGTTGCGCAGGTGCGGGACCTTGAAGATCTGGGTCTCGAACTCGAACGAGAGCCGGCCGTCCGTTCCGAAGAAGCCGGGGTGCTTCGACGTCGCCGCGTTGCCGTTCGGATCGAGCGTGTGGCAGCCGTTGCAGTTGAAGAAGCGATCCGAGGGCAGCGGCTGCACGGTGCCGTTCGAGAGCGTGATGTGGTTGAAGAAGAAGCTCTGGCCGACGGTCTGCTCCGCGGTCAGCGAGTTGTCGAGGTTGTGGTTCGGGTTGGGCGGATACGTCGCCTGCAGGATGAAGGTCGCGAAGTCGGACATGTCCTGCGTCGACAGCTCCGCGTCGTTGCCGACGAGGCCAGGGAACGCGACGTTGAACGAGGTGAACGCCTTGAACTCGTCGTAGATGCCCGAGTCCGGCTGCGCCGACACGACCGGCGCGTTGGTCGCGGGATCGATGAACGGCGCGCCGCTCTGCTGCACGGCGCCGTTTCGGTCACCACGCCAGTGCATCGCGCCGGCGTTGTCCATGCCGCGCAGCGACTGCGTCGTCATCGGGCCCTTGACCGGCATGTACGCGACGAACACGCCCGCGAACTGCGGCAGGAGCGCGATGATCGCGTTGGGATCGATCGTGTTCACGTTGCCCAGCTTGGTGATCGCGAGCGGGATGCCGCCCGGGTTGCCGAGGTCCCACGCCAGGTCGTCCTTGTCGCCGCCGATGTGGCAGCTCGCGCACGCGGTGGTGCCGTGCTGCGACGTGACGTTGGCGTCGTAGAGGTACTTGCGGCCGTTGGTCACGCTCGCCGGCTCGGGGTTGAACATCTTGTAGTTGCGCACCTCGCGGCGGCCGTAGACGTCGACGACCGAGATGCTGTTGTCGAAGCGGTTGAGCGCGTACGCGCGCGCGCCGCCGTCGCCGAGGACGACGCCGGTCGGCCCGCCGCCGGTCAGCGTCACCTCGTTCGACAGGCTCGGCGTCACGTGGCCGCTCTCGAGATCCTTGGTCGGATAGATCGCGAGCTTCGAAGAGCCCTGCGCGACGACGAACGCGTTCGCGCCGTCGGGCGAGATCGTGATGTCCTGCGGGAACGCGACCGACAGCGCCTTCTCGGCCGGGTTGCCCTCCTGCGAGAAGTCGACGTGCGGGTTGAGATCGACCGGCGACACGCCGCCGCTGGTCGGATCGATCACCGTGATGCGCGAGTCGGCGATGCGGCCGCGCACGGTCGTGAAGCCGGCGTTGTGACCCTCGAAGCGCGTGTCGTTGTGCGCCTCGGTGTTGGTCACGTAGACCTTCCCGTTCTTCGGGTTGACCGCCATGTTGAAGAGCACGGTGCCGACGTGGGCGAAGGCGCCGTTCGAGACCGCCGCCGGCGGGCTCGCGTTGGCGTCGATCGTGAAGACGTCGAGGTCGGGCAGCTTCACCTTGACGAACGGATCGAAGACGGTGCCGTACGCGTCGATCCAGTGGCCGTTCGTGTACTTCACGATCAAGCCGGTCGGCGGCTGCGGGATGTTCTGGCCGCCGAGGTTGATCACCTTCGGGCCCGGCATGCCGTTCGGGTACATCGTCGTCACCGCGTACTCGGAGACGGTGGTCGTCTGGTTGCCCGAGTTGAACGCGGCGGCGTAGACGCGCGAGCCGTCCGGCGTCGCGGCGAGCGCGCGCGGCGCGTCGGCGAAGAACGTGAGCTTGGTCAGGCGTTGACCGCCCGCCGGGGTGCCGAGGTTGTTGGCGTCGAAGACCCAGACGTCGGCGCGGCCGACGCCCGCGGTCTGCTGATCGTACGCATCGCCGGTGTTCTGGCCGCGGTGCGCGCACGTGATGAACGCGCGGCTCTTGTTCGCGCCTGCGAACACGATGTCGCGCGGCTCGTCGCCGACGAGCAGGGTACGCGTGACGGTCGCGAGCGTGCCGCCCGCGTCGAGCTTCACGATCGAGACCGAGTCGCTGAGGGTGTTGACGACCCAGACCTCGCTGTCGTTGCGCGCGGCGACCGCGATCGGCTCGAGGCCGACCGAGACCGAGCCGAGGCGCTCGAGGTTATCGCCCCTGACCTTGTAGATCTCGAGTCGGTTGTCGGGCGTGTTGGCCGCGAAGAGGTATTTCCCAGAAGGCGAGAGCGCCAAGGGGCGAGTCTGGAGCGACTCGAAGAGCGTGTATGGGTTCGAGCTGGGAGGGAGCTTCGTGACGGCGGAGGTGTCTTGTCCGTCGTACGGCTCGTCTCCAACGGTGCAGCCGGGGGCTGCGGCGAGGGCAAGCGAGACACTGCAAAGCAACATCATCCTCTGCATTCGGTCCCCTCATTCACGTGGTGCCGAGTCCACGTGACTCGACCACTACGCGAGTCCCTATGTATGCGAAAAGCTGTAAGGCGAGTCGTGTCCCTTGCACTTCTAACAAGCGCATATCACTCGCACATACATGCAATGAAATATCGTTGTTGGTTGATCCTGCGTAGTTGTCGCGGGTGCGCACATCTCCCCGCGTGAGCTGCGCGTGAAGCGCAAAAATCGACATCAGTGCGCGTACAACGACGGGACACCACAGGAGGCGCGGCGAAACAATTGACAGCTACCCCACACGATCGGGAGCCCTCACGATCGCGATAGTTTCGGCGGCATGGACTCGATCGACGATGCGGACACGCTGGCGGCGGACGCTCCGATGGGCGCGCCGCTGCCGAAGCGATCGCTCGCCGCGCGCTACGTGGTCGGCGGCGTCTTGGGCAGGGGCGGCATGGGCGAGGTCTCCGCCGCGCGTGATCTCGACGTCGGCCGCGACGTCGCGGTCAAGCGCATGCGCAACGCGACACCCAGCGGCGACGGCACCGGCGCCGACGTCGCGCGCTTCGTCCGCGAGGCGCGCATCCAGGGCCGCCTCGATCATCCCGCGATCGTCCCGGTGATCGATCTCGGCACCGACGACGACGGCCAGCCGTACTTCACGATGAAGCGGCTCGCCGGGACCACGCTCGCCGAGCTGCTCGCGCGCGACGACGCCGCGCAGCAGCGCCCGCGCATGCTGCGCGCGTTCGCCGACGTCTGCCTCGCGATCGAGTTCGCGCACGCGCGCGGCGTCGTGCACCGCGATCTCAAGCCCGCGAACGTGGTGCTCGGCGAATACGGCGAGGTCTACGTGCTCGACTGGGGCGTCGCCAAGATCGTGGGCGAGGAAGAGGGTGGCGTCGGCGACGGCGTGATCAGCCTCGACGGCATGACGCAGGCCGGCGCCGTGCTCGGCACGCCCGGCTACATGCCGCCCGAGCAGGTGCAGGGCGACGCCGACATCGACGCGCGCGCCGACGTCTACGCGCTCGGCTGCGTGCTGTTCGAGATCCTCGCCGGCGAGCCGCTCCATCCGCGCGGCGCCGCCGCGTTCGCGACCACGCTCGCGGGCGCGAGCGATCCGCGGCCGACCGCGCGCGGCGCGTGGGTCCCGCCCGAGCTCGAGGCCGCGTGCGTGCGCGCGTGCGCGAGCGATCGCGGGGCGCGCTTCGCGAGCGCGCGCGAGCTCGCCGACGCCGTGCAGCGCTACCTCGACGGCGATCGCGATCTGCAGCGCCGCCGCGAGCTGGCGCGCGAGCACGTGATCGCGGCCGAGGACGCGCTCGCGAAGGCGCACGACGCCGCCGCGCGCGCGCTCGCGATGAAGGAAGCGGGCAGGGCGCTCGCGCTCGATCCGACCGGCGAGGCCGCCGCGCGCATCGTCACGCGCCTCATGCTCGATCCGCCCGCCGAGACGCCGCCCGAGGTGACGCGCGAGCTCGAGGCGCTCGATCGCGCGCAGATGCAGCGGCAAGGCAAGCTCGCCGTGCTCGCGCTCGGCAGCTACGCGCTCTTCATCCCGATCTTGATCTGGTTCGGCGTCGAGAGCTGGGGCTGGGTCGCGGCGACCTACGGCGCGGTCGCGATCTCCGCCGCGATGATGTGGTGGCTCTCGGATCGCGTGACGCACATGACGCTCGGCCACGCCGCGCTCGCGATCTTCTTCAACACGCTCGTGTTCGTGTTCGCGTCGCGCTTCCTCGGGCCGTATCTGATCGTGCCCGCGCTCGCGACCGGCGCGATCGCCGCGTCCGCGTCGTTCCCGCTGTTCTGGCGCCACTACAACGGCCTCTGGCTGGCGTTCCTGATCGCGATCGTCGCGCCGACCTTGCTCGAGGAGCTCGGCGTCTGGTCGCGGACGACGTCCTTCGACGGCGACGCGCTGACGATCCGCTCGCCGATCCTCGCGATCGATCACCGCCTCGTGCTGCTCCTCGTCGGCTACATGGCGATCAGCATGTACGCGTGCGGCCGCGTGGTCCGCGCGATCACGCTCGCGGGCCGCGACGCGCAGCGCCGCCTGCACGTCCACGCGTGGCACCTCCGCCAGCTCGTTCCCTGAGCTACGATCCCCGGATGTCGGGGGACCTGTCGCAGGAAGACACCGTCGCCGCGCCGTCGCAGTCGGCGACCGAGCCGGGCGGGTCGGCGCCCGCCGGCGCCGGGCTCGCGCTGCGCGCGCGCGCCGATCGCTACAAGCTCGGCGCGGTGCTCGGCAAGGGCGGGATGGGCGAGGTGTGCGCCGCGATCGACGAGGACATCGGCCGCGACGTCGCCGTGAAGCGCCTGCGCGCGCAGACCGCGAGCGACGAGGCGATCGCGCGCTTCCTGCGCGAGGCGCGCATCCAGGCGCGGCTCGATCACCCCGCGATCGTCCCGGTGCACGATCTCGGCGTCGGCCCCGACGGCCGCCCGTTCTTCGCGATGAAGCGCCTCTCGGGCACGACGCTCGCCGACATCCTCGCGAGCCGTGACGACAAGAAGCATCCGCGCGTCCACCTGTTGCGCGCGTTCGTCGAGGTCTGCCTCGCCGCCGAGTTCGCGCACACGCGCGGCGTCGTGCATCGCGATCTCAAGCCGGCCAACATCGTGCTCGGCGATTTCGGCGAGGTCTACGTGCTCGACTGGGGCATCGCGCGCGTGCAGAGCGATCGCGAGAGCGCGACCCACGCGTCGGTCGGCGCCGACGTCGAGACCCTCGACACCGGAGGCACCTCCGCCGGCGCGGTGCTCGGCACGCCCGGCTACATGCCGCCCGAGCAGCTGCGCGGCGACGCCGATCTCGATCATCGCGCCGACGTCTACGCGCTCGGCTGCGTCCTCTTCGAGATCCTCGCCGGCGAGGCGCTCCATCCGCGCGGCGGCGCCGCGGTCCCGTCGACGCTCGGCGGCGCCGATGCGCGCCCGACCGCGCGCGGCGCCGACTGCCCGCCCGAGCTCGAGGCGGCGTGCGTGCGCGCGACCAAGACCGATCGCGGCGATCGTTACCCGACCGCGCGCGCCCTCGGCGACGCGGTGCAGGCGTTCCTCGACGGCGATCGCGATCTCCGCGTGCGCAAGGAGCTCGCGCAGCAGCACGTCGAGGCCGCCGAGGAAGCCATGCGCGGATCGGCGAACGCACAGACGCGCGCGACCGCGATGCGCGAGGCCGGGCGCGCGCTCGCGCTCGATCCGACCTCGGCCGGCGCCGCCGCCGTCGTCGGCCGCTTGATGCTCGAGCCACCCGCCGAGATCCCGGCCGCGGTCTCCGCCGAGCTCGCCGAGCAGGATCGCGCGCAGTCGGTCCGCCAGGGGAAGCTCGCCGTCCGCGCGCTCGCCGCGTACTTCCTGTTCGTCCCGTTCGCGTTCTGGCTCCACGTCCACGACTGGACGTGGATGATCGTCACGTACACCGTGATCCTCTTCGCGATGTCGCAGGCGTACCTGGCCTCGCGCCGCGGCGATCCGATCACGCCGGCGCGCGCGATGATCGTCGTCCTCGCCAACGTCACGATCGTCGCGCTCTTGTCGCGCATGTTCGGGCCGTACGTGCTCGTGCCCGCGCTCGCCGCCGGCATCCTCGGCGCGATCGCCGCGTTCCCACCGCTGATCGGCTACTTCAAGTGGGTGTACGCCGCGTTCGCGAGCGCGATCGTCGTCCCGGTCGCGCTGGAGCACGCCGGCGTGTGGGGCAAGACGACCGACTTCGATCACGCCGCGATGCGCGTGACGTCGCCGATCGTCGAGATGTCGTGGCGCGCGGAGGTCATGATCCTCGTCGGGATCGTCGTGATCCTCTACGTCTCGGGCCGCTTCGCCGCGCAGCTCTCCGCCGGCAACCGCGAGGCGCACAAGCGCCTGCAGCTCCACTCGTGGCACCTGCGCCAGCTCGTCCCCGAGGACGCCGCGCCGGTGCCCGCGCCGCCGACCGAGATCGACGACGCCTGCGTGATCGCCTATCGCAACAGCGACACGTAGAGCGAGTCGACGACCAGGCCGTAGCGCTCGACCGCGTTCGCGACGCGCTCGCCGACCGACGACGACAGCTCCGCGCTCGCGCGCAGCTCGGCCTCGGTGCGCGACGCGATCGCGAGCCGCACGACGCCCTCGACGACCTCGCGCACGGTCTCCGTGATCCGCTGGCGGTTCGCGATCGTGAAGACCGCGCTGCCGCCGGGCCCCGGCACGATCCGCACGAGCGCGATCGCGAGGATCTTCACGTCGCGATCGGCGCACGGCGCCGTGATCTCGTGCCGCACCGGATACGGTCCGCCGTCGGGCGGCGAGGTCGGCTGCAGCGCGCCCGCCGCGACCAGCGCGACCAGCACGCCGCTGACCGTGACGATCCATCCGAGCCCGCCGAGCACGGCGCCGAGCGACAGCCCGAGCCCGGCGAGGATCGCGACGAGCGGCACCACGCCGCTCTTCCGCTTCGGCTCGATGCCCAAGCTCCGCTTCTCGAGCGCGAGCACCTGCCGCTCGAGGTCCGCGTTGCGCGCGTGCGCGGCGTCGAGGTCGTCTCGGTAGGTCACGCGGGGTCGACTTCGTACCGGGAGGATCGAGCATACCCCGATCTCGACGACATTTTCGCCGTTGCACTGCACGCGCGGGCTCGGTAGAACGGCTCGGGCGAGGACCTGGGCGGCGTTCTCACACGACGGGAATCATTGTCAAAATGGCGAATCAGACCAAGTTCGTGTTCGTGACCGGCGGCGTCGTCTCCTCGCTGGGCAAGGGACTGCTCTCCGCATCGCTCGGCGCGCTGATGGAGAACCGCGGCCTCAAGGTCGCGAACATGAAGCTGGATCCGTACATCAACGTGGATCCGGGCACGATGAACCCGATCCAACACGGCGAGGTCTTCGTCACCGACGACGGCGCCGAGACCGATCTCGACCTCGGTCACTACGAGCGCTTCGTCTCGACGAAGATGTCGAAGCTCAACAACATCACGACCGGTCAGATCTACTCGACCGTGATCGCGAAGGAGCGGCGCGGCGAGTACCTCGGCTCGACCGTGCAGGTGATTCCGCACATCACCGACGAGATCAAGTCGCGCATCCTGCGCTGCGCCGAAGGCCTCGATCTGTTGATCGTCGAGGTCGGCGGCACGGTCGGCGACATCGAGTCGCTGCCGTTCCTCGAGGCGGTGCGCCAGCTGCGCGTCGAGCTCGGCACGCAGAACTCGGTCAGCGTGCACCTCACGTTGGTGCCGTTCATCGGCGCCGCCGGCGAGTTCAAGACCAAGCCGACCCAGCACTCGGTGCAGAAGCTCCGCGAGATCGGCATCCAGGCCGACATCCTCGTGTGCCGCTGCGAGCGCAAGCTCGCCGACGACGTGCTCCGCAAGATGGCGATGTTCTGCAACGTCTCCGCCGACGCGGTCTTCCAGTCGGTCGACGTCGACACGATCTACCGCCTGCCGCTGGTGCTCGCCGAGCAGGGCCTCGACGGAAAGCTCGCCCAGCTGCTCAACATCTGGTCGCGCAGCTCGCAGCTGAGCGCCTGGCAAGACGTCGTCGCGCGCATCACGCAGCCGAAGAAGAAGGTGACGATCGGCTTCGTCGGCAAGTACGTGCAGCTCGTCGAGTCGTACAAGAGCTTGAACGAGGCGCTGCTCCACGCCGGCGCGGCGAACGACTGCCGCGTCGAGATCCGCCACATCGACAGCGAGATCTTCGAAGGTGGCGACGTCGCCCAACACCTCGGCCAGGTCGACGGCGTGCTGGTCGCGCCCGGCTTCGGCGCGCGCGGCACCGAGGGCAAGATCGCGGCCGTGCGCTACGCGCGCGAGAAGAACGTGCCGTTCTTCGGTATCTGCTTCGGTATGCAGCTCGCGTGCGTGGAGTTCGCGCGCGACGTGTGCGGGCTCGCGGGCGCGAACTCGAGCGAGATCGATCCGGCGACGCCGCATCCGGTCGTCGATCTCATGCCCGATCAGCGCGGCGTCACCGACAAGGGCGCGACGATGCGCCTCGGCGCGTATCCGTGCACGATCAAGGCGGGCACCAAGGCGGCCGAGGCGTACGGCTCGACCGAGATCAGCGAGCGCCACCGCCACCGCTGGGAGATCAACAACAACTACCGCGACGCGCTCACGCGCAACGGCATGGTGATCAGCGGGACGTCACCCGACGGCCGCCTGGTCGAGATGGTCGAGCTGCCGCAGCATCCGTACTTCGTCGGCTGCCAGTTCCATCCCGAGTTCAAGTCGCGCCCGCATCAGCCGCACCCGCTGTTCGCGCGGTTCGTGAAGGCGGCCGCGGAGCACGTCGAGCGCAAGCGCTGATACGCGTATCAGCAGCTGCAGTCGGTGCAGCTGGTGCCGCCGGAGCCGCCGCGGAGCCGGAACTGGCCGCCGATGACGGTGGTCAGCTCGACGTGCGCGAGCACGCGGACGGTCTCGGTCTCGAGCTCGATCGCCTTCTTGGGCAGGTTCTTCTTCTTCATGTCCCGTGGATTCGCTGATCCGCGGTCGTGACGAGCAAAGATCGCCGTGTGATCGCTCTTGACAAACGCCACTTGGCCTCTCTGCAAGTGACGCGCCACGACGACTTTACAGTCGCTTCAGGGCCGGGTAGGCTTCTATTCAAGCCGCATACCCGTTAACGAGCACAGAACTTGTATAGCGGGGATTGCGGCGCTGAAGTCGCCGGAATCATAGGAGTTAGGTATGGCCATGGAGATGCGACAGGAGCTTCGGCTCTCGCAGCAGCTGGTGATGACGCCCCAGCTGCAGCAGGCGATCAAGCTCCTGCAGCTTTCCCGGATGGAGCTCGTGGACCTGGTCCACGAGGAGATGCTCGAGAACCCGATTCTCGAAGATGACTTCGATATCGCGGCGGAGCGGGCCAAGGACCGCGAGCTCCTCGGCGGCGAAGACCAAGCCGCGATGCAGATCGAGAACGCGGGCAACACCGAGACCCCGCTCGAGCAGCCGATCGTCGAGGGCGCGTCGACCGCCGAGGTCAAGGCCGACCAGAACGCGGTCAACGAGATCGACTGGGAGAACTACCTCGACAACTACACGATGTCGGCGCCGATGCCCGCGTACCGCGGGGACAGCGAGGATCTCCCCTCGCTGGAAGCGACGCTGACCAAGCCGATGTCGCTCCAGGACCACCTCGCCTGGCAGCTGAAGATGTCGAACCTGAGCGAAGCCGAGATGGCGATCGGCCTCGAGATCCTCGGCAACATCGACGCCGACGGCTACATCAAGGACCCGCCGCTCGAGGACATCGCCGGCGATCTCGACGTCGAGCTCGAGGCGTGCGAGCTCGTGCTGGAGAAGATCCAGACCTTCGATCCGATCGGCGTCGGCGCGCGCTCCTTGAAGGAGTGCATGCTGATCCAGGCGATGCACTGCGGCCAGGACGACGACCTGGTCGTGAAGATGATCAAGAGCCACCTCGAGAACCTGGAGAAGAAGAACTACCAGGCGATCGCGCGCGACCTGAAGGCGCCGCTCGAGGAGATCTACGAGGCGGCGAAGGTGATCATGGAGTTCGACCCGCGGCCAGGCCGCGAGTACAGCTCCGACGATCCGCACTACATCACGCCGGATGTCTACATCCACAAGGTCGGCGACAAGTACTTCGTCGTCCCCAACGACGACGGTCTGCCCAAGCTGAAGATCAGCGGCTTCTACAAGTCCGCGATGGGCAACAGCGCGGCTTCGAAAGATTACGTGCAGGACAAGCTGCGCAGCGCGCAGTGGCTCATCCGATCGATCCAGCAGCGCCAGCGCACGATCATCAAGGTCGCCGAGTCGATCCTGAAGTTCCAGCGCGAGTTCTTCGACAAGGGCATCGCGTTCTTGAAGCCGCTGATCCTCCGCGACGTCGCCGAGGACATCGGCATGCACGAGTCGACGGTCTCGCGCGTGACGACGAACAAGTACGTCCACACGCCGCAGGGCATCTTCGAGCTGAAGTTCTTCTTCAACTCGGGCATCTCGCGGACCAACGGCGAGGACATGGCCTCGCAGGCCGTGAAGTCGAAGATCAAGGAGCTGATCGACAGCGAGGACGCCAAGCGCCCGCACAGCGATCAGAAGATCGTCGAGCTGCTCAAGAAGGGCGGCATCGACATCGCCCGCCGCACGGTCGCGAAGTACCGCGAGCAGATGGGCATCCTCAGCTCCTCGAAGCGCAAGCAGGTCTTCTAGACTCGGCACGCGATGTGCTGTGAAGCATCGGGATGCCCGATCGCTTACGCGTGTTGGTGGTGGACGACGACCCCGAGTTCCTCGCCTACGTGAAGGAAGGCCTCGCGCCGATCGACGCGGTCACGGCCCGCACGCCGCTCGACGCGCTGTGGCACCTCGAGCACGACGACCTGCGCGCGATCTTGTGCGACCTCTGCTTCGGCGACGTCGACGGCCGCCACCTCCTCGAAGTCGCACGCGATTGCCGGCCCGAGCTCGCGCGCGTGCTCGTCACCGGTTTCGGCAATCGCCTCGACGGCCCGAACGAGCAAGTCTTCCCCGCCGCGCAAGCCGTCCTCCACAAGCCGTGCGACCTCTCCGCGCTGTCCGCGCTCCTCGCGCTGCTCGCACCCAGTCCCACCTG